>NZ_JANX01000690.1 GCF_000767795.1 Inquilinus limosus MP06
GGAGGTCGGACGGTCGAGGCAGCCGAGGATGTTCATCAGCGTCGATTTGCCGGAGCCCGACGCGCCGACGATCGCCACCATCTCGCCGGCCTCGATGGTCAGGTCGATGTCCTTGAGGGCGGCGATGGTGCCTTCGCCCGAGGGGAATTCGCGCCGCAGGTGCCGCAGCGCGATCAGCGGTTCGGCCATGGCGTCACCCGCCAGGCGGCGGGGGCGGGCCGGGATCGTCGGCGGCGGCCGGGGCCGCCGCCTGCTCGCCGGTCACCACCCGCTCGCCCTCGCTGAGGCCGGACCGCACCTCGGCCCGGATGCCGTTGTCGAGGCCGACCGTGATCCGGCGCTCGGCCACCTTGCCGGCGCCGTCGACCACCCGCACCGTGGCGGTGCCGTCGGCGCCCTTCGCCGCCAGCGCCGCAGAGGGGATGGTCAGGACGCCCTTCGCCTCGCCGAGCACGATGTGGATCTCGGCCGTCATGTAGGTGCGCAGATGGTTGTCCGCGTTCGGCACGCTGAACACGCCGATGTAGTAGACCGCCTGCGAGGTGGAGGACGAGCTGCTGGAGCTGGAGCTCGAGGCGCTGATCGTGTTGAAGCTGGAATCGTTGCGGATCGATTCCGGGGCGGGCTCGATCGATTCCAGCGTCGCCCGGTAGCGATGGCTGCGCTCGCCCAGGATGGTGAAGTAGATCGGCTGGCCGGGCCTGACCTTGACGATGTCGGCCTCGGAGATCTCGGCACGCACGGTCATTACGTCCAGGTCGCCGAGGATGACGATGGTCGGCGTCGACTGGACGGCGTTCACCGTCTGCCCCTCCTGGCTGACGATCGACAGGACGGTGCCGTCGATCGGCGCGGTGATCCGGGTGTAGCCGAGATCGACCTGGGCGGTTTCGATCGCGACCTGCCCCTCGATGATCTGGGCGTCGAGCTGCTCGATCTGGGCCTGCGTCACCTGGACCGCGGCCTGCGCGCTCTCCAGATCCGCCTGCGAGGCCGCCCGTTGCGCCGCCATCGCCTTCTGGCGGGCGAGAGTCAGCTGGTTGAGGGTCAGCGTCGCCTCCTTCTCCGTGCGCTGGGCCCGGAGATTGGCGAGGGAGGCCTGCTGCGTGCGCAGGCTGTTCTGCTGGGTCACCGAATCGATCTCGGCGACCAGGTCGCCCTTGGCGACCTTTTGGCCGAGCGCCACCTTGAGCGCGGTGATGCGGCCGGAGGCCTGGGCGCCGACCGCCACCAGCCGGGCCGGCTTCAACGTCCCGGTCGCCAGCACGCTCTCTTCGACATCGCCGATGGTGGCGGGGGCGGACATCGGAGGGGTGCCCTGGGAGGGGAACAGCCAGATCCGGGCCGCCAGCGCGGCCAGGGCGAGGCCGCCCAGCACCGCGACGACCAGGATGACCCGGCTGCGCGGACGGCGGCGCTTCCGCACAGGAGACGCCGCATCCGCCGCCGGGGCGGGAGGGGGAGAGGATTCGATCAGCACCCCGCCTATATACGCGTCGCCGGCCGCCGGAGAATGTCCGGGCATTGCCGGATTTAGGATTTTTTGTGGCGTCGCGTTGCCGGCCGGAGCCTCGGCCGCCAGCCGGCAGGGGCGTCGGCAGTGCCGCGGCCCCGGCGGCCGGGGCGGGTCCCGCTTGTCCCAAAGTTCAATTCCGGCGGCTCTTTCTTTGTCGCTACCGTTTTTGCGTCAAGGCAGGTATCGGCCGTGGGACCGGGGCGATGCCCCGCGCCGCCGGCGAGACGCGATGCGGCGGAGACCGGGAGGGAACGATGACGACGCATGCCGCCGTGGCCATGCCGGCCGGGCGCCCCCCGGCGATCGCTGATGTGGATCCGAAGGGTCGGAATTGCGTTAAGGTGCCGGGGTTGGTTCCGGCGGTCATGTGATCCCGCCCATGCCGTCGCACTGAATTGAGGACAAGCAGATGACGCTCCGGATCGGCCGCCGCGGTGCCCTGATCGCGGGCGCGATGCTGGCCGCGCCCGCTCTCCTCCGGGCGCAGGAGCCGCCGCGGGTGCGCGTCGGCACGCTGCAGTTCGGCACGGTGAACTGGGAGCTGGCGGTGATCGGCGACGGCCTCGACCGCCGCCACGGCTTCGTGATCGAGCCGCTGGTCCTGGCCGACAAGGATGCCGCCGCCGTCGCCTTCCAGTCCGGCGCGGTCGACCTGATCGTCACCGACTGGATCTGGGTGGCACGGCAGCGCGAGGCCGGGCGCGATGTCAGCTTCGTGCCCTTCTCCCTGACCATCGGTGCACTGATGGCCGACCCGAAGACCGGCATCCGCACCATCCAGCACCTGCCCGGCAAGCGCCTGGGCGTCGCCGGCGGCGAGGACGACAAGAGCTGGGTGCTGATCCAGGCCTATGCCCGCAAGGCCGCCGGCCTCGACCTGCCGCGCGCCGCCGTCGTCAACTTCGCGGCGCCGCCGCTCTTGAACCAACTGGCGCTGCGCGGCGACCTCGACGCCGTGCTCAACTTCTGGCAGTTCGCGGCCCGGCTCTCGGCGAAGGGGTTCCAGCCGGTGGTGGAGATCGGCAAGATCCTGCCGGCACTCGGCCTCGACCGGCCGCCGCCGCTGCTCGGCTGGGTGTTCCGCGACTCCTGGGCGAACCGGAACCACGATCTGGCGCGCGGCTTCCTCGACGCCTCCTTCGCCGCCAAGGCTGCGATGCGGTCCGACGACGCGCTGTGGCAGACGCTCCGGCCGCAGATGCAGGCCGAGGACGACGCCGTCTTCGCCGCCCTGCGCGACGGCTACCGCGCCGGCATCCCGGCGGCACCGAGCCCGGCCGACGCGGCCGCCGCCGCTGCCGCCCTGCGGCTGATGGCCGGGATCACCCCGGCTGCGGTCGGCGGGCTGAAGGCGCTGCCGCCCG
>NZ_JANX01000691.1 GCF_000767795.1 Inquilinus limosus MP06
GGTGAAGCCGACAGTGATGCCGGCCACCTGCGGCAGGGTGCGCCGCAACCCGAAATTGGCGCCGGAGGCCAGCAGCATCAGGTTGCTGGGCCCGGGCGTGATCGAGGTCACGAAGGCGAAGAGGCACAGCGCCAGCAGCGCTTCGGTGGTCATGGGTCCGCTCCCGTCGCGAGGATGTCGACGGGAGTTCTGGCGCAGGGCCGGGCGCGGATGGGGTCCGGAATCCGGACCGCGGGCCGGGCGCCTGGCGACGCCCGGCCCCTGGGGACGCTACAGCACGAAATCCGCCGCGGTCAGGGCGTGGTCGGAATACACGGTGATGATCGAATCCGGCTGCTTGTCGCCATTGACGTCGAGATAGACGCCATAGCGGCTGCCGCCGAAATCGACCACCCGCAGCTCGCCCGCAGCGCCGGTGAAGCCGCCGGTGCCGAAGGTGAAGGCCGTGTCGCCCGGGCCGGCGCCGTTGGCGTCGATCGACGACAGGTCGATATGGTCGCCGGTCGAGAAGTCCACGATCGTGTCCTTACCCGACGCGGCCACGGTGCTGTCGCCGATGCTGGTGTAGTCGAACCGGTCGTTGCCGGCCCCGCCCTTCAGCACGTCGGCACCGCCCGCGCCCTGGATCGTGTCGTTCCCGGCCCCGCCCCAGAAGGTGTTGTTGCCGTTGTCGCCGGTCAGGCTGTCGTTGAAGGCGGATCCGTACACCTGCTCGATGCCGGTCAGCGTGTCGCCGTCGGCGTCGCCGTTGAGGCCGATGCCGGCCTGGAGATGGACCACCACCCCCTGGGAGGAATTGGCATAGGACGCGGTATCGATGCCGGCGCCGCCGTCGATCGCGTCGGCATCGGCCCCGCCTTCGATGATGTCGTTTCCGTCATTGCCGTTGATGGTGTCGGTGCCGGCCCCGCCCGAGATGGAGTCATCCCCAGCGCCGCCGTTCAGCGTGTCGGTCCCGGCGCCGCCGTCGATCGAGTCGCTGTTGGCGCCGCCATTGGCGATGTCGTCGCCGTCGCCGCCGACGAGCCGGTCGTTGCCGTCGCCGCCGTCGAGATTGTCATTGCCGGCCTCGCCCGAGAGCGAGTCGTCGCCGCCATTGCCGATGAGCGTGTCGTTGCCGAGCTCGCCGCCAATGATGTTGCGGCCGGCATCGCCGGTCAGCGTGTCGTCGTGGCTGGAGCCGTACAGGTTCTCGATATTGGCGAGCGTGTCGCCGGCCGCGTCGCCGCCGGTGTTGACGTTGGTCAGCAGGTTGACGTTCACCGCCGCCGACGAGCCCTGGTAGTTGGCGAAATCCGACCCCGCGCCGCCGTCGAGGGCGTCGGACCCGGCGCCGCCGCGGATCGTGTCGTTGCCGTCCAGGCCGAGGATGGTGTTGTTGGCCCCATCGCCATAGAGGTGGTCGATGAAGGCGGTGCCGGTGATGTTCTCGATGCCGGTCAGCGTGTCGCCCTCGGCGTCGCCGCCGCTGCCGGTACCGGCCGCCAGGTCGACTGTCACGCCGGCGCCCGAGCCGGAATAGTCGGCCGTGTCGATGCCGCCCTGGCCATCGAGGATGTCGGCCCCGGCGCCGCCGATGAGGGTGTCGTTGCTGAATCCCGATCCGGTGAGGGTGTCGTTGCCGGCCGAGCCGATCACGCGCTCGATCCCGCTCAGGGTGTCGCCTTCGGCGTCGCCGCCGGTCCCGACGCCGGTGGCCAGGCTGACGGTGACCGGCGCGGCCGAGCCGGAATAGTCCGCCGTGTCGTTCACGCCGGCGCCGCCCTGCAGCGAATCGGCACCGCCGCCGCCGACCAGGATGTCGTCCCCGGCACCGCCCAGCAGGATGTCGTTCCCACCCTGGCCGTCGAGGGCGTCGTCGCCGCCCTGGCCGTTGATGGTGTTGGCCGCGGCGCTGCCGCTGAGGTTGTCGCCGCCGGTGTTGGAGCCGATCAGGTTGACGATGCCGACCAGGAAGTCGTTCTGCGCGTCGCCGCCGAAGCCTTGCGAGGCGCCGGTCAGCTGGATGTTGATGCCCAGGATCGGCAGGGTGAGGCTGACCAGCACCGACAGGTCGATGGTCACGCCGTCGACCGAGGTGGTGTAGTCCGCCGCGTCGATGCCCGACAGCGTGATGACGCCGGCGGCGTTCAGCAGGCCGCCGATGATCACGTCGCCGCCGGCGCCGCCGCGGATCACGTCGTCGCCGGACCAGCCGATGGCGACGTCATCGCCGCCCAGCGCGTCCACGAAGTCATTTCCGATGGCTTGGACCGGGCCGAGGATCAGGTTCGGCAGGATTTCGGCACCGTTGGAGCCGGTGAAAGTCGCCATGAATAATTCCCCTAAAAAGCCGTCGATATGAAATCCAACTGTGCATCTCTTCGTCACCGGCGCAAGAAAAATGAACCCCTTGCGGCGGGTTCCGGCGGCGCCCCAAATTCTTTGTTATGCGGACCTGATCGCGGCGCCGCGCTCCTGCAGCAGCGCGCGCAGCACCGAGCGGTGGCAGCGGCCCTCATCCTCGCAATAGCAGCCGACCGAGAACGCCGCGCCGTGCGACAGGGCGGCGAGCAGGTCGAGGGTGCGGCGCGGCGCCGGCCGCTCCATCTCCGCCCGGAAGGCACGGGCGAAGGCCTGCCACTCCGCCTCCGTCCGCGCCGCCCTGCCTTGGGCCAGCAGCTCCGGGCTGGGCGACAGCTCGGGATACCAGACGTCGAACCAGCCATCGGCGGCGTAGCGCGCCTTCGGCACGCCGCGCGGCAGGCGACGGACAGTGCCGATCCGCGTGCCCTCGCCCGGCTGGCGCGGGCTGCCGAGGCGGACGATCGTGAGCGTCATGCCCCGAGCTCCGCCGGGGCGATGCCGGCCAGCTGATAGCGCAGGAACCAGCCCGGAAAG
>NZ_JANX01000692.1 GCF_000767795.1 Inquilinus limosus MP06
CCCGCCGCGCCGGACGTCGCCGCCGCCTATGTCGGGGCCTATGCCGCGGCCTCCGGCATCGGCCGGGACCGCATCCGGGCCTGGCTGCCGGCCATTGCCGCCGCCCGCCTGGCCGAGGGCGTTCCGGACCAGGCGAAGGCGCTGCTGCGGCTGGCGGAGGCCGGACCGCCGCCCTGACCTGGAGGGCAGCGGAACTCTGCGTTCCGGGCGGTTTCCGCCGTCGAACTTGCCATCGGGGCCGCCGTCCCCCATGTTTACGGGGTCATTCTGGTTCGGACGGCCGGCCTGCCATGCCCTTGCGGCCGCGGATCCCTCGCCTTTCCCCGTTACCGTCTGATGCGTCGCGCGGCTGCGCGCGGCGCAACCCCTCAACTGGAGGAAAAGCGATGCCGATCGGCACCGTCAAGTGGTTCAACAGCACCAAAGGCTTCGGTTTCATTCAGCCGGAGAGCGGCGGCCCGGACGTGTTCGTCCATATCTCGGCCGTCGAGCGCGCCGGCCTGCGTGGGCTGAACGAAGGCCAGCAGATCTCCTACGAAGAGCAGCGCGATCCGAAGCGCGGCAAGACCTCGGCGGAGAATCTGAAGGCCGTCTGAGCCTTCGACTGCGGAGCGGATCAGGAGCGCCCGCGCCGTCGGGCGCTCCTTTTCTCGTGACAGACCGGCGATGCGACGCATCGCGCCAGAGGAGGCCGTCATGCCGTTCAAGCCGAACTACAACCAGCAGCGCAGCGAGCGTAACCGCCTCAAGGAGCAGAAGAAGCAGGAGAAGCTGCAGAAGCGCGAGGAAGAGACCGCCCGCCGCAAGGCCGCCCAGGACGGCGGCGAGCCGCAGCAGGACGACGAATCCGACCCGTCCTGACCGACCCGTCACCGGAGAGCCCCATGGCCCGGACCAACAAGAAGCAGTCGAACGACAGCGCCTTCGTGCTGTTCAACATCGTCTACCAGGACGGCACGCTGAGCTCGAACCGCAAGGTGCCGCGCGCCGAGGCCGACGGGCTGGACGGCGAGGACGCCGCCCGCGCCTTCATCGAGGCGCAGGACCGCAAGATCGCCGAGATGTCCGGCAATCCGCGCGGCCCGATCAAGACCATGACCCGGCTGCGCGGCCAATAGCCGGCGCCCGACGGTCCAACGCCGAGCCGGGCTCCGCAGAGCCCGGCTTTTTCGTGCCTCAGCCGAACCAGGCGGCGCTGAACCTGGCGTGGCTGCCGTCGTTCAGGCGCAGGTTCAGCCACTGGTCGACGAAGGCCTTGAACACCACGTCGCCGCGCGGCAGCAGATAGGCCTTCTCGGCGAAGGTGAAGGGCTGGTCCGGATGCACGGCGCACAGGCCGGGGCGCAGCTTCTGCTGCAGCCGGGTCTCGCTGGCGTCGGTGATCATCACATCGGCCCGGCCGGCCAGGATCTCGTCGAAGATCTTGGTGTTGTCCGGGAAGATGACGATCTTCGCCGACTTGATCTTCTCGCGCGCGAAGGCCTCGTTGGTGCCGCCGGGCGGCTCCACCACCGTGACGCCGGGCTGGTCGATCTGCTCCACCGTCGCGAACTTGTCGACATTCTCGCATCTGGTGATCGGCGTCTTGCCGTCGACATCGATCGGGATGCTGAAGAAGGCCTGCTTCTGGCGCTGCAGGGTGACGCTGATGCCGCCCATCGCCATGTCGCAGGCGCCGCTGGTGAAATCCGCCATCAGCGTCTTCCAGCTGGTCTTGACGAACTCCGCCTTCACCCCGATCGCGGCGGCCAGGTCCTTCGCCATGTCGATGTCGATGCCCTGGTACTCGCCCTTGGCCGGGTCGAGATAGGTGAAGGGCTTGTAGTCGCCGGTGGTGCAGATTTTCAGCACCCCGGCCTTGGCGACGGCGTCGAGCGTGTCGGTGCGGTCCGCCGCGGCCGCGGCGGCGGTAGGCAAGGCGAGCAGCAAGGTGGCGGCGGCGAGCAGGCGCATGGTTCCTCCCGGTCTTGAGTCGGCCAGGATCTTAGTCGGACAATTGCGGCGCCACCAACAGGGTCGTCGGCGCGCCCGGCCGCGGCTACCATCGTTCCCATGAAGCTGATCGCCTACACCATCGGCGGGGCGCATCCCGAGATCCGGCCGGCCCCGGCCACGCGCGACTGGATGTCGGCGACGCCGGAGGGCTTCGCCTATCGCTGTCTGCCGTTGAACATCGCCAATGCCCATGGCTGGGAGATCCTGTGCCCGTCCCCGATCCGCGCCTGGTGGGACGGCGGCACGGCGCCGGAATCGGTGCGGGTCGAGGCGGGCGGCGCCGGCTCGACAGCCATACCCGCGCCGGCAGTCGGCCATTTCGGCAGCGGCATCCTGACCTTCCACGTGCCGCTGCTGCTGCGCACCGAGCCGGGCTGCAACCTGTGGGTCTCCGGCCCGACCAACGCGCCGAAGGACGGCATCGCGGCGCTGACCGGCGTGGTCGAGACCGATTGGTCGCCTTACGGCTTCACCATGAACTGGCGCTTCACCCGGCCGAACCACATGGTCGAGTTCGCGGCCGGCGAGCCCTTCTGCCTGTTCTTCCCGCTGGCGCGCGACGCGGTCGAGGCGGCGGAGCCGGAGATCCGGCCGCTGTCCGAGAACCCGGAGCTCGAGGCGCGCTACTGGGCCTTCCACCGCGGCCGCGCCGACTTCCTGGCCGACCTGCCGGTGCCCGGCACCGAGGCCAATGAGGCGAAGTGGCAGAAGGGCTATTACCGCGGCCTGGACACCGACGGCACCCCGGCGCCCGAGCACCAGACCAAGCTGCGGTTGAGGCCGTTCCGGGAGGGGTAGTCGGGAAAAGAAGACGAGTCCCCCCTCCCCTCGCGGGAGGGGATAGGGGGAGGGGTTGGTGCCGCCGACGCAGGATCCG
>NZ_JANX01000693.1 GCF_000767795.1 Inquilinus limosus MP06
GACGCCCTCTTGCTGACGCTCGGCGTCATCGATGCGCCGCTGCTGGGCCCGGCGCCTGCGGCCGGGCCGATGCGCCTCCTTTCGCTCGCCCGGCACAGCCAGGCGATCTACGCCACCGCGCCCGGCTGGTTCGAGCCGGCGGTCGAGGTCGGGGCCGAGGTCGCGGCCGGCGACCTGGCCGGCTGGTATCATGATCTCGACCGGCTCGACATTGCGGAGGCGCCGCTGCGCTTCGCCGAGGCCGGGGTGGTGATCTCGCACCGGTTGCACAGCCGGTGCGAACCGGGCGACTGTCTGATCCAGGTGGCCGAGGTGCTGGACGCCCGGCGATGAGGCGCTTGTCGGGGGAGAGGTGCTGATGACGGATACGGAAAAGCGGCCGCCCCGCATCGACGAGGTCGCGCGCATCGCCGGGGTGTCGCCGATCACCGTGTCCCGCGCCCTGCGCCAGCCGGAGAAGGTGGCGGAGGAGAAGCGCCGCCGCATCCAGGCGGCGATCGAGCAGACCGGCTACGAGCCGAACCAGCACGCGATCCGCCTGCGCGCCGGCGGCCGGCCAACGCCGGCCTCGACCCTGGTGACGGCCTTCGTCTCCAACATCGCCAACCCGCAATTCTCGCGCGCCGTGCGGGCCTGCGCCGAGGTGCTGGAGCCGGCGGGCTACCGGCTGATGATGGGCGAGACCGCCTATTCCTATGCCCGCGAGACGGCGATGATCCGGTCGCTGCGCGACCTGCGGCCGGCCGCCGTGCTGTTCACCGGCGTGATCGAGCTGGAGGAGAACCGCGAGGCGCTGCGTGCGCTCGGCGTGCCGGTGATGGAGACCTGGGCCTATCCGCAGGACCCGATCGACATGCTGGTCGGCTTCTCCAACTTCGACGGCGGGCGGCTGGTCGGCGAGCATTTCGGCGAGCGCGGCTATCGCCGCGTCGCCTATGTCGGCCGCGGCGGCGGGCGCGGCGTGCTGCGGCTGCAGGGCTTCAAGGAAGGTCTGGCCAAGCACGGGCTGCGGCCGATCGCGGAGCTGCCGGTCGAGGGGCCGGCCGGGCTGGCCGAGGGGCGGACGGCGATGGCCGCGCTGCTGGAGCAGGAGGAAGCGCCAGACGCCGCCTTCTTCGGCAACGACCTGCTGGCGATCGGCGCTCTGTTCGAGGCGCGGCGCCGCGGCCTTTCCGTGCCCGGCGACCTGGCCGTCGCCGGCTTCGGCGACATCGAGCTGGCGGAGGCGCTGGAGCCGGGGCTGACCACGGTGCGCATCGACAGCGACGACATCGGCCGCCGCGCCGGGCAGATGCTGCTGACCCGCCTCGGCGGCGGCACGCCGGAGCGCGGCATCGAGCTGGTGGAGCTGAGCCTGGTGGTGAGGGCGAGCGGGTAGGGTGGGAAGGGCTTAGGCCAGATCGGGTGCCTCAAGGCGGAGGGGCCCTCCCTCGCCGTCATTGCGAGGAGGCGAAGCCGACGAAGCAATCCAGGGGCCGGTGCGCACCGGCCCCTGGATTGCTTCGCTGCGCTCGCAATGACGGTGTTTGGAATTCTCAAACGGTCTCCAGGGCGTAAGGTGGGGCCATCCGAACCGAAGGCCCCGCCATGACCCGCGAACCCCACGACCTGGATGATCCCGGCCTGCGCGACCGCGCCGTGCGCGCCGCCTGGGGCCTCGTGCCCTTCGACGTGCTGATCGCCGGCGCCCGGCTGGTCGATATCGCGACCTCGGAGATCCGCGCCGCCGATATCGGCCTGGTCGGGCCGCTGGTCGCCAGCGTGCACGCCCCCGGCAGCCGCGGCGATGCGGCCCGGGTGGTCGACGCCGCCGGCCGCTTCGTCGCCCCCGGCCTGATCGACACGCATATGCATGTCGAGAGCTCGATGGTGACGCCGCGGCGCTATGCCGAGGTGGTGGTGCCGCAGGGCACGACCACGATCTGCTGGGACCCGCACGAGGTCGGCAACGTCGCCGGGCTGGCAGGGGTGCGCTGGGCGATCGAGGCGGGGCAGGGGCTGCCGCTGCGGATCCTGACGCTGGCGCCATCCTGCGTGCCCTCGGCGCCGGGGCTGGAGGTGGCGGGGGCCGAGTTCGGCGGCGGCGAGATGGCGGAGATGCTGCGCTGGCCGGAGATCGCCGGCGTCGCCGAGGTGATGAACATGCGCGGCGTGCTCGACCGCAGCGAGCCGATGCAAAGCGTGGTTGCCGCCGGCCTCGCCAGCGGCAAGCTGGTCTGCGGCCACGCCCGCGGGCTGGAGGGGGCGGCGCTGCAGGGCTTCGCCGCCGCCGGCATCCAGTCCGACCATGAGGTGACCTCGGGCGACGACCTGCTGGCCAAGCTGCGCGCCGGCTTCACGGTCGAACTGCGCGGGTCGCACGACTATGTCCTGCCCGGCGCGGTGCAGGCGCTGGCGACGCTGCCGCACCTGCCGCAGAGCCTGACGATCTGCACCGACGACATCTTCCCGGACGATCTGGTCGCGGTCGGCGGCATGGCCGATGTGCTGCGCCGGCTGATCCGCTACGGCATGGCGCCCGTCGACGCGATCCGGGCGGCGACGCTGAACGCGGCGATGCGGCTGGGTCGCCGCGACCTCGGCCTGGTCGCGCCCGGCCGCCGGGCCGACCTGATCATCCTCGACGGGCTGGAGACGCTGGGGGTGGAGCGGGTCTTCGCCTCCGGCCGCGAGGTCGCGGCGGCGGGGCGGCTGACCGGCGGGCCGCCGGGCCGGCCGGCCGACGCCTTCCACGACACCATGAAGCTGGCGCCGCTGACGGCCGGGGATTTCGTCCTGCGCCTGCCGGGCGACGGCACCACCGTGGTCAACTCGATCTTCCGGCCGCGCTTCACCGAATGGCGCGACCTGGCGGTCGAGGTGCGGGACGGC
>NZ_JANX01000694.1 GCF_000767795.1 Inquilinus limosus MP06
GGCAGCCCGAACATCAGCACGATCAGCAGGATCGCGTGCAGGGCCAGGGAGATGATGAGACTGGGACGCATGGGGCTCTTGTCAGCGCCTCGGTGCCGGTGCGGTGGCCGCGGGGGCCGGCGTCAGCGCCGCCTGACCCTTCGGCGTCTCGGAGATCAGCGCCACGCGGGTGAAGCCGGCGGAGGTGATGGCGCCCATGACCTGCATGATCCGGCCATAGGCCAGCGCCTGGTCGCCGAACACGAAGATGCGGGTCTCGGCCGGGCCGCCGCCAGAGCCGGCGGCCGCGCCCTGAGACTGGGCCTTGGCGATCGCGGTCAGCATCGGCACCAGGTCCTCCATCGCCACCTGCTTCTTCTGCACGTAGATCTGGCCCTGGGCGTCGATGGTGACCTGCAGCGGCTGCTCCTTGGTCGGGATGTTCTGGGCGCGGGTCTGCGGCAGGTCGACCGGCACGCCGACGGTCAGCAACGGCGCCGTGACCATGAACACGATCAGCAGCACCAGCATGACGTCGACGAAGGGCGTGACGTTGATGTCGGCGTTGGGACGCAGGGTGCGGCGACGGCCGCTGCGGGCCCGGCCGGTGGCATGGGACAGCGAGACGCCCATCAGCTGCGGTCCTCGAGATAGCGCGACAGGATGGCGCCGAACTCGCCGGCGAAGTTCTCCAGCCGCTCGGCATACTTGTTCAGGTCGTTCGAGAACTTGTTGTAGGCGGTGGTGGCCGGGATGGCGGCGAACAGGCCGATGGCGGTGGCGAACAGCGCCTCGGCGATGCCCGGCGCCACCACGGCAAGGCTGGTGTCGGCCTGGGCGGCGATCGACTGGAACGAGTTCATGATGCCCCAGACCGTGCCGAACAGGCCGACAAAGGGCGCGGTCGAGCCGACCGAGGCCAGAACGGTCATGCCACGCTCGACCCGGCCGAGCTCACGGGTCATGGTCACCTGCATCACCCGGTCGATGCGTTGCTGCAACCCGGCGCGCATGCTGCCCGACTGGCTGAGACCGCGATCGGCGGCGATGCGCCATTCCTTCATACCGGCGGCGAAGGTGGCGGCCATCGGGTCGGGCGGGTTGGCGCCGACCTGATCGTACAGGTCGTCGAGCGACCCGCCGGACCAGAACGCGTCCTCGAAGGCATCCGCCTGGCGGTTCAGCCGCCGGACGCGGATCCACTTCTCGAAGATGATCGCCCAGCACCAGACGGATGCCGCCAGCAGCAGCAGCATCACGAATTTGACGATCACATCGGCCTGCAGGAACAAGCCCCACATGCTCAGATTGTGCACGGCACCCTGCCCGACCGCCTGGGCCGTATCGATCACCGACTGCTCCATACCCTTCGCCCTTCGCCCTTCATCCCGCCGCGTGCGACGCGGTCTGGTCCTTGATCGCGTTGAACACCTCGCGCAGCCGCGGCGGCATCCGGGCCGCCCGGCCATCGCGAGTGATGCAGGCCAATTTCAGCAGCAATGTGACGATGTCATCCCCATCGCGCCGGATCGCCTGCGACATTTCGAGACTGGCGCCGCCGATCGCCGTCACCGCGGTCTCGACCGTCAGCCGGTCGTCGAGGCGGGCGGAGCGGCGGTAATCGATGACGCAATGGCGCACGGCGAAGGCGATGCCGGTCTGCTCCAGCATCGTCCACTGCTCGAAGCCCGCGGCGCGCAGCAACTCCGTCCGCGCCCGCTCGGCGAAGCGCAGATAGGAAGCATGGTAGACGATCCCCGACCCGTCCGTGTCCTCCCAATAGACCCGGACGGGGAAGCTGTGGAGCGCGCTCACGGCTCGTCTTCCGCCAGCAGATCGAGCTGGGAGGCGCCGCGCTTCGGCTCGGCCAGGCCAAGGGCGCGGTAGCCGCGGTCGCCCAGCACGCGGCCGCGCGGCGTGCGCAGCAGCAGCCCCTGCTGCAGCAGGTAGGGCTCGATCACTTCCTCGATCATGTCGCGCTGCTCGCTCAGCGCCGCCGCCAGAGTCTCGACCCCGACCGGGCCGCCGCCGTAATGCTCCGCGATCATGCGCAGGTAGCGCCGGTCCATGGCGTCCAGCCCGGCCTCGTCGACGTCGAGGCGCTTCAGCGCCTGGTCGGCGGCGCGGGCGTCGATCCGGGCCAGCCCGGCCACCGCGCCGAAATCGCGCACCCGGCGCAGCAGCCGGCCGGCGATACGCGGCGTGCCGCGGGAGCGCTTGGCGATCTCGTGCGCGCCCTCGTCGGTCAGCGGGCAGCCCAGCAGCCGGGCGCCGCGGGCGACGATCGATTCCAGCTCCGGCGTGCCGTAGAAGTTCAGCCGCAGCGGGATGCCGAAGCGGTCGCGCAGCGGCGTGGTGATCAGCCCGGACCGGGTGGTGGCGCCGACCAGGGTGAAGGGCGGCAGGTCGATCCGCACCGACCGCGCCGCCGGCCCCTCGCCGATGATCAGGTCGAGCTGGAAGTCCTCCATCGCCGGATAGAGGATCTCCTCCACCGCCGGGTTCATGCGGTGGATCTCGTCGATGAACAGCACGTCGCGCGGCTGCAGATTGGTCAGGATCGCCGCCAGGTCGCCGGCGCGGGCGATCACCGGGCCGGAGGTGGCGCGGAAGCCGACGCCGAGCTCGCGCGACACGATCTGCGCCAGCGTGGTCTTGCCTAGGCCGGGCGGGCCGAACAGCAGGACGTGGTCCAGCGCCTCGGCCCGGCTGCGCGCGGCGGTGACGAAGACGCGGAGATTGTCGCAGACCTCGCGCTGGCCGACGAAGTCCTCCAGCGTCTGCGGCCGCAGCGAGGCGTCGTCGTCGCCCCGGCGCTCGCCGGTGACGATGCGGTCGGCGTCCCCGCTCATGACGCCAGCTCACGCAGGGCAGCGGGGATGATCGCCGAC
>NZ_JANX01000695.1 GCF_000767795.1 Inquilinus limosus MP06
CGGGCGGCGCGCAGCCGGTCCTGCGGCACGGCGCGCACGCCGGCCGCGGTCGCGATCGCGATCGGCGCGAAGATGGCCAGGAAGATCACCAGGACCTTCGACACCTCGCCGATGCCGAACCAGATCACGATCAGCGGCAGATAGGCCAAGGGCGGGATCGGCCGGTAGAACTCGATCAGCGGGTCCAGGACGCCGCGCACGATCCGGCTGGTGCCGATGGCGATGCCGACCGGGATCGCGACCGCCAGCGCCAGGGCCAGGGCGGCGAAGACGCGGCCCAGGCTGGCCGCCAGATGCTGCAGCAGCGTCGCGTCGGCGAAGCCGTTGGTCGCGACCGTGACCAGCTTGGCCCACACCGCCTGCGGCGTCGGCAGGAACAGGGACGGGACGAGGCCGAGATTGGAGACGAGCCCCCACACCAGGAGGAGGCCCGCCACCGTGGCGAGGCTGATCAGCCTCGTCCCGTGGCCCTTGGCGTTTCCGGGGCGCCTGTGCCGCGGGGTCCCCCCGCGAACGGGGGAAGGCGCCGGTTTCTGGAGCACGATGTCCGCCACCTAGGCCGCCTCGCGCTCGAAGATCAGGTCCATCACCCGCTCGCGCAGGGCGATGAAGCCGGGGTCGGACTTGATCCGGCGCGCCGGCTCGCCGGTACAGTATCGCCGGCCGAAATCCAGCCGCAGCTCCTCGACGATGCGGCCGGGCCGCGGCGACATCACCACCAGCCGGGTCGCCAGGAACAGGGCTTCCTCGATGCTGTGGGTGATCAGGAACAGGCTCTTGCCGGTGCGGTGCCACAGGTCCAGCAGCAGCTCCTGCATCCGCTCCCGCGTCAGCGCGTCGAGCGCGCCCAGCGGCTCGTCCAGCAGCAGCACCTCGGGGTCGGCGGCCAGGGCGCGGGCCAGGCCGACCCGCTGCTTCATGCCGCCCGACAGCTCCCACAGCTTCTGCCGCTCGAAGCCTTCCAGCCCGACCAGCCTCAGGATGCGCCGGGCCCGGTCGTCGCGCTCGGCCGGGGCGATCCCGCGCAGCCGCAGCGCAAAGCCGACATTGCCCAGCACGTCAAGCCAGGGGAACAGGGCGTCATCCTGGAAGACGACGCCCCGCTCCACCCCAGGTCCGGTCACACGAACGCCGCCGAGTGTGACCGTCCCTGCCTCCGGCGCCAGGAAGCCCGCCATCAGGTTCAACAGCGTGGTCTTGCCGCATCCCGACCGGCCGAGGGCGACGACGAACTCGCCCGGCTCGATCGCGAGGGTGACCCGGTCCAGCGCGCGGACATCGCCATCCGCCGCGGGATAGGTCACGGATACGGCCTTTACCGCCAGAACCGACATGGGCCTCTCCTGCGCCCGGTTCAGTTCGTCGCTGTAGCCGTAGCGACGAAACGGGCGTCGACATAGGGCGCGTAATCCGTCAGCGCCTGGTCGATCTTGCCCTGCTCCTTCAGAAAAGTCGCGGTGTCCGCGATCGCCTTGGCCGTGCCGCCGCCCAGCAGGGCCGGCCCGGCCTGCTCCGCCTTCACCGGAAAGACGCTGCCCTGCAGCAGGGCCGGGATGTCCTCCGGCTTCGCCCCGGTCAGCTTCGCGATCTTGGCGACCTCCGCCGACTCGGCGCTCCAGGCCTTCGGGTCGGCGCGGTAGGCCGCATATTCCTTCAGCGTGACGTCGGCGAAGGCCTGCACCGCCGCCGGGTCCGACTCGATCAGGTCGGCGCGGGCGATCCAGGCGTCGAAGGTCGGCGCGCCCCAGGCCGCGACCTCGGTCGAGGTCACCAGGACCTTGCCGCTCTCCTTGATCCTGCCCAGCGCGGGGTCCCAGACATAGGCGGCGTCGATGTCGCCGCGCTGCCAGGCGGCCGCGATCTCCGGCGCCCGCAGGTTCAGGATGCGAAGCGAGCCGGGGTCGATGCCCCAATGCTTCAGCGCCGCCAGCAGGCTGTAATGGGTGGTCGAGACGAAAGGCACGGCCACGGTCTTGCCGGGGAGATCGGCCGGCTTGTCGATGCCGGCGCCGTTGCGCACCACCAGCGCCTCGGCGTCGCCGATGCCGATGGCGACCAGGATGGTGCGGATCGGCAGCTCGCGGCTGGCCCCGGCGGCCAGCGGGCTGGACCCGACATAGCCGATCTGGACGCCGCCGGAGGCGATCGCGGCGATCACCTCGGCGCCGCTGTCGAACTTGCGCCACTCGATCGGGCGGCCGATCGCCTTCTCGTACAGGCCGTCGGCCTGGGCCACCTTGGCCGGCTCGACCGTGCTCTGGTAGCCGATGGTCAGCGGCTCCGCGGCCCGGGCGTAGTTGCTGATGACGATGGTGGCCGCACCGGCCAACAGGGACCATCGCAGGATCTGGACGAGCATTCGGGACAATCCTCGGGCGGGCAGGCGCACACGCTGGGCCGGTCGCGCATCGAACCCGGTCAGGGAGCGCGGATCAGTCGGCCGGGGCGCCGTTATGGAAGAGGGGAAGGGGCGGGGCTCAGGCCTGGCCGCAACAGCCGGGAGCGCGGAACTGAGACATGGACGTCGACTCCTCGAGACCACGAACCCCGTCGTGGCGCTTAGCGTTTGGTGACGCGGCGCAAGCTTCACCGGAAATTGCCGCGGCGCGATCCATGACAGGACCGACGAGAGTGAGGTTTTCACAGCTCGTGCCGCGAAGTCAACACAATTAACTATCAACACGGGTTGTTGGTTGAATAAATAACATAAATTTAAAGTATTAATCGCGACCACGATTCCCCTCCGGCCCTGGCCCGTCTATGGTCCGGACATGCCCAGCCGGACCGAAGCCCCTTCCGCCCTTCTCGCCGTGACCGGACTCGACCGGCCGGTGGCGCTGCGCCGCAACGCGCGGGCGCGGCGCCT
>NZ_JANX01000696.1 GCF_000767795.1 Inquilinus limosus MP06
GCCGCCTCCACTGCTGCCGCGTCCTCGCCCTCGGCGAAGGCGGCGAGGCCCAGGAAGGCGTGGCACCAGTGGTTGGCCGGGTCGCGCGGGCTCAGCCGCAGCGCCGTCTCCAGCATCCGCCGCGCCGGCCCGGCCTGGCCCGACAGGGCGTGATAGCCGCCGCCCAGCATGTGGGCGAAGGCTAGGTTCGGGTTGATCGCCAGCGCCGTGTCCAGCCGCCGGCCGGACTCGTCGAAGCGGCGCAGGAACAGCGCCACCATGCCCAGCACCGTCTGCGCCTCGGCGTCGCGCGGGTCCAGGTCGACCGCCTGGCGCGCCATGGCGTCGGCCGAGGCCAGCGATCGGGCGGGGTCGGCGCTGCGCCCGAACAGCACGTCCCAGACGTCGCACATGGCATGGATCACGCGGGCGCGGGCCAGGCCGGGGTCCAGCGCCATCGCCTGGGCGGCGAAGGTGCGGGCCTGGGCACCGTCCTCCGGCGTCAGGCGCCAGGCGTGCCAGCCGGCGCGCATGACGCAGTCCCAGGCATCCATCCCGGCCGGGTCCAGCCGCCGGGCGCGGCGCATCTCGGCGCCCAGCAGCTCCGGCGCCACCACGCCGACGATACTGTCGGTGATCTCGTCCTGCACCGCGAACAGGTCGTCGATCCGGCGGTCGTAGCGCTCGGCCCACACATGGGCGCCGGTGACCGCGTCGATCAGCTGGCCGGTGATCCGCACCCGGTCGCCGCCGCGGCGCACGCTGCCCTCCAGCACGTAGCGCACGCCCAGCTCGGCCCCCGCCTGCTTGATGTCGACCGGCCGGCCCTTGTAGGTGAAGGAGGAGTTGCGGGCGATGACCAGGAAGCCGTTGTGCTTCGACAGGCCGGTGATGATGTCCTCGGCGATGCCGTCGGCGAAATACTCCTGGTCCTTCTCCGCGCTCATGTCCTGGAACGGCAGCACCGCGATCGACGGCCTGGCCGGCGCCGCGGCGGTGCCCGGTGCCGGTTCGGCGCTGTCCGCCGATTCCAGCCGCACCCGGTACACCCGCACCGGCTTGCGGATGTTCTTCAGCTGCTGCTGGCCCAGGTCGTCGAAGGCCAGGTCCAGCTTGCCGATCACCTGGTCGAACACGCTGGCGGTGACCGAGATGCCGCCGGGCTCGGCCATGCCCTCCAGCCGCGCGGCGATGTTGACGCCGTCGCCCAGGATGTCGTCGCCGTCGATGACGATGTCGCCGAGATTGATCCCCGCGCGGTACTGGATGCGACGGTCGGGCGGCTGCCCGGCCTCGGTCTCTGCCACCGCGCGCTGGATCCCGACCGCCGCGTCCAGGGCGTCGACCACGCTGGCGAACTCGACCAGCATGCCGTCGCCGGTGGTCTTGACCACCCGGCCGCCATGAGCGCGCAAGGCGGGCTCGATCAGGTCGCGGCGATGCGCCTTCTGCCGGGCGATGGTGCCGGCCTCGTCGGCCTCGACATGGCGGGAATAGCCCACCATGTCGATCGCCAGGATCGCGGCCAGCCGCCGGGTCACGCGGTCGGTGCTCACGGGGGCTCCAGCCTGTTGCGCGCCGCCGGAACCTTACCGGGGGCGGCCGGGGCGAGTCCATCGGCAGAGCTTCAGCGGTCGGGTTGGAGAACCGGCTCCGCCCTTCGCGTTTCTCTCAGTCCTTGTCGCTGACCCCGGCCTGGGCGAAGGTGGCCATGCCCTCGTGGCAGGCCAGGGCGCCGCGGACCAAGCCGATGGCCAGCGCCGCGCCCGACCCCTCGCCCAGCCGCATGCCGAGGTCCAGCAGCGCCGTGCGGCCCAGCTTGTCCAGCAGGCGGCGATGCCCCGGCTCGGCCGAGACATGGGCCACCTGGCAATGGTCCAGCGCGTGCCGGTCCACGGCCCACAGCACCGCCGCGGCGGCGGTGCAGGTGTAGCCGTCCAGCAGCACCGGGATGCGCGCCATCCGCGCCGCCAGCACCGCGCCGACGATCGCCGCCAGCTCCTGCCCGCCGAGATGGCGCAGCACCTCCAGCGGATCGGTCATCGCGGCCTTGTGGGCGGCGATGCCCTTGGCCACCACCTCGGCCTTGCGCCGCACCCCGGCGGCGTCGACGCCGGTGCCGGGGCCGACCCAGTCGGCCGCCTCGCCGCCGAACAGTGCCGTCGCCAGCGCCGCGCCGGAAGTGGTGTTGCCGATGCCCATCTCGCCCAGGCACAGCAGGTCGATGCCCGGCTCGACCGCCATCATGCCGTAGGCCATGGCGCGGACGCATTCGGCCTCGGTCATCGCCGGGGCGATGGTGAAGTCGGCGGTCGGGTGCTCCAGGTCCAGCTCATAGACCCGCAGGTCGCTGTCGGCGGCCTGGCACAGCTGGTTCACCGCGGCGCCGCCGGCGACGAAGTTCTTCACCATCTGCGCCGTCACCGCGACCGGATAGGCCGAGACGCCCTGGGCCACGGCGACGCCGTGATTGCCGGCGAAGACCGCTACGCGCGGCCGGCGCAGCTGCGGCGGGTGCCGGCCCTGCCACACCGCCATCCACTCCGCCAGATCCTCCAGCCGGCCCAGCGAGCCGGGCGGCTTGGTCAGCTGCCGGTCGCGCTCGCGCACCGCCGTCCCGGCCTCCAAATCGGGGCCCGGCAGGTGGCGCAGCAGGGCGCGGATCTCGTCGAGGGTGTCGGGCAGGGGCGTCTGGGTCTGGGCCATGGGGGGGCATCCGGTTGCGGAAGCGCGGACCCTGCCACCAAAGCGGGGCGGCGTCAAAATCCGCGGGCGGTGCGATCGCAGTAGCCTTAACTGCGATTCTCGTTCATGATATGTTCTATGGATAAGGCGCAGCCCGACT
>NZ_JANX01000697.1 GCF_000767795.1 Inquilinus limosus MP06
ACGGTCGACCTGACCGCACGCGGCTACGACGCCGGCATCCGCATCGGCGAATATGTCGAGCGCGACATGGTGGCGGTGCGGCTGACCCGCGACATCGCTTGGTCGGTGGTCGGCAGCCCGGCCTATCTCGACGCCCGCGGCCGGCCTGAACGTCCCGAGGACCTGACCAGGCACGACGCGATCCGCTACCGCTTCCCCAGCTCCGGCGCGCTCTATCGCTGGGAGTTTGAGCGCGACGGCCGCGCCTGACGGTCGACTCGCCGGGCAGCCTGATCGTCAATGACGGCGACCTGCTGCTGTCCTTCGCCCGCGCCGGGCTCGGCCTCGCCTATGTCGCCGACATCGCGGTCGAAGCGGAGCTGGCCTCCGGGGCGCTGGAACGGGTGCTGCAGCCCTTCCTGCCGCGCACGCCCGGCCTGTTCCTGTACTTCCCGCGCCGGGCCCAGGACCAGCCGAAGCTGCGCGCCTTCATCGACACGGCGCGGGCGGTGCTGAAGCCGCGGCGGTGATCGCGACCTCGTCCGGCGGCGCGCCGATTGTCCAGAATGTCGGACATCGGGCCGTGCCGCCGCGTTGACGCCGGCGCCGTCCGAACCTCATGCTTTCCGGAAAACAGAACCAGGGCGCGGGCGGAAGCCACGGGCCCGGGGCTGGGAGGAACGCGTGAAAACCGGCTTCAACCTGCTGGTGGTGGGAGGGGCGATCTCGCCCGCCGACCGCCCGGTGCTCGAATCCCTGAAGCGCCACGGCTATGACGGCGTCGAGGTGCCGGTCATGGCGGGCACCGAGATGCACTACGCCGCCCTGGGCCGGGTGCTGGACGAGTTGGGGCTGGCCCGCACCTACACGACCATCATCCCCGATCCCGACCACAGCCCGCTGAGCGGCGATCCGGCGATCCGGCGCCGCGCCCGCGACCGGCTGGCCTGGGCGATCGATTGCGGCCATGCCCTGGGCGCCACGGTGATGGGCGGCCCGTATCATTCGCCGCTCGGCGTCTTCTCCGGCTCCGGCCCCACCGAGGACGAGCTGGCCAACCTGGCCGAGACGCTGCACTGGGCCGCCGGCCGGGCGCAGGGGGCGGGAATCCACCTGTCGATCGAGGCGGTGAACCGCTTCGAATGCTACGCCCTGAACACGATGGCGCAGGCGGAGGCGCTGCGCGCCCGGGTCGGCCACCCGAATTTCGGGTTCATGTACGACACCTTCCACGCCAACATCGAGGAGCGCGACCCGGTCGGCGTGATCGCCGCCCACGCCGTCGGCATCACCCATGTCCATCTGTCGGAGAACGACCGCGGCATCCCCGGGCGCGGCCATGTGCCGTTCGCGGCGACGCTGAAGGCCCTGCGCGGCATTGGTTACGATGGCTGGCTGACGGTCGAGGCCTTCGGCCGGGCGCTGCCGGACCTCGCCGCCGCCACCCGGGTCTGGCGCGACCTGTTCCCCGACCTCGACACGCTGTTCGCCGAAGCCATCGCCCTGATCCGGCGCGAGTGGGAGGCGGCGGCATGAGCGGGGCGGCGCCGCGCTTCGAGATGCGGGGCATCCGCAAGGCCTTCCCCGGCGTGGTCGCGCTGGACGGCGTGTCCTTCGCCTGTCGGGCCGGCGAGATCCACGCGCTGTGCGGCGAGAACGGCGCCGGCAAGTCGACCCTGATGAAGGTGCTGGGCGGCGTCTACGCCCCGGATGCCGGCGAGATCCTGATCGACGGCGCGGCGGTGCGCTTCGCCCATCCCGCCGCCGCCCGCGCCGCCGGCATCAGCATCATCCACCAGGAGCTGAGCCTGCTGCCCGACCGGACGGTGGCGGAGAACATCCATCTCGGCATCGAGCCGGTGCGCCGCTTCCGCCTGGACCGTGCGGCGATGCGGGCCGGTGCCCGGTCGCTGCTGGCGCGCCTCTCCTCCGCCATCGACCCCGACACCCCGGCGCGCGACCTGACCATCGCCGAGCAGCAGACGGTGGAGATCGCCAAGGCGCTGGCGGTCGACGCGCGCATCCTGGTGATGGACGAGCCGACCGCGGCGCTGGACGACGTCGAGGCGGCGCGGCTGCTGCAGCTGGTGCGCGGCCTCAAGGATGCCGGCGTCGCCGTGGTCTACATCTCGCACCGGATGCCGGAGGTGTTCGCCATCGCCGACACCGTCACCGTGCTGAAGGACGGGCGCCATGTCGCTACCCGGGCGCGGGCGGAGACCGGGGCGGACGAGGTGGTGCGGCTGATGGTCGGCCGGCCGCTCAGCGATTACTACCCGCCGCGGCCGGCGGAGCCGCCCGGCGATCCGGTGCTGCGGGTCGAGGGCGGCGGCAATGCGCTGCTGGCGGATATCGACCTCACGGTGCGGCGCGGCGAGATCGTCGCCGTCGCCGGGCTGGAGGGCTCCGGCAAGACCGCGCTGGCCCGCGCCGTGGTCGGGGCCGAGCCGTTCGTCCGTGGCCGGATGTGGATCGGGGCGGAGGAGGCGCGGCCCGGCTCTGTGCGGGCGGCGCTTCGGCACGGCCTCGGCCTGGTGCCGGAGGACCGCAAGCGCGACGGGCTGGCGCTGATGCAGTCGGTGCGCTGCAACGGCCTGCTGGCCCGCCGCAGCCTGGCCGGACTGTTCTCACGGCCGCAGGGCAGGGCGGTGGGGGCGGCGGCGATCGACGGCATCCTGTCCGCCGTCGATGTCCGGGCGGTGAGCTGGGAGCAGGAGATCCGCCTGCTGTCCGGCGGCAACCAGCAGAAGGCGATCCTGGCGCGCTGGCTGGCCTGCGACCCGCAACTCTTGGTCTTCGCCGAGCTGACCCGCGGCGTCGACGTCGGCCGCC
>NZ_JANX01000698.1 GCF_000767795.1 Inquilinus limosus MP06
CACGGCTTCCTGCCGCGCCGCCGCCCGCGGCCCGCCGGCCGCGACCGTGACATTGGAGCCGGGGGCCAGTCCGGCGCCGCGCACGAACTCGACCAGGCGGGCACGCTCGGTCGCGCTCAGGCTCGACGCCTGCGGCGCGAACAGCACCGGATGGGCCACCGGGGTGGACAGGCTGGTGTAGCCATCCTCGGGCCAGTCCGGGAATTTGTGCTCGCAGGCGGCTAGGGTGCCGGCCAGGGCGATGGCCGCGAGATGCTGGATCGGGAACCTCATGGCGGGTCCTATTCGAGCACGAAGCCGGCGCTGCCGCCGGTCATGGAAGGGGTCTGGCGGACCCGCCGCACGGTCGGCGCGGTGCGCTGCTGCGGCACCGCCACCGCCTGGGGCGTCTCCGCCGGCTTCATCAGGAACGGGGTGATCAGGATCACCAGCTCGGTCTCGTTGCGCTTGTACCGGCTCGACTGGAACAGCTTGCCGAGGATCGGCACGTCGCCGAGCACCGGGATCTTATCGGCCGAGTTCGACATGTTGCGCTGGAACATGCCGGCCAGCGCGAAGGTCTGGCCCGAGGCCAGCTCGATCGTGGTCTCGGCCCGGCGCACGATCAGCGACGGCACCGAGATGCCGTCGCTCTCGACCCGGGCGTCGTCGCTGAGCTCGCTGACCTCCGGCTTCACCCGCATGGCGATGCGGTCGCCCGGCAGAACGGTCGGGACGAAGGACAGCGACACGCCGAACTGCTTGTATTCGACCGTCACCGTCTCGTTGCCCTGCGGCACCGGGATCGGGAACTCGCCGCCCGCCAGGAAGTTCGCCGACTCGCCGCTGACCGCGGTCAGGGTCGGCTCGGCCAGGATGCTGACCAGCCCCTCGCGCTGCAGCGCGTCGATCACAGCATCGACGTTGTTGCCGCCGGCATGATAGCCGGCGGTGGCGGTGCCCGCCGCCCCGAGGGCCGGCGGGAAGCCGCCGCTGACCAGGCCGATGTTGAACTTGCCGATGTCGAACATCGCCTGCCAGTTGACGCCGAGATTCTCCACCGCCGTGCGCTGGACCTCGGCGAAGCGGACGCGGATGCCGACCTGCTGCGAGCCCTTGATCGTGTTCAGGTTCATCGACCCGCCGGCATTGGTGCCGAGCTGCTGGGCCAGGGCGTCGAGCTTCATGGCGCTGCCCAGGTCGGACACCGTCCCGGTGGTCACCGGCCGGTCCTGGATGTAGCCCATCTGGCCGCCGGAGGCCGGGGCCACCTGCATCACCTCGCGCTGCGCCGCCGCGGCGTCCTGGCTGACCCGGACATTCGCGGCCGCCACCACCTGGTCGGCGCTGCTGAGCGCGAACAGGTTGGTGGTGCCGGACGACACGCCGTAGATATAGGCCGAGCGGGCCGACACCATCTCGACATCGAGCACGTTCGGATTGGCCACCAGCACGGTCTGCACCGGCAGGGCGAAGGTCAGCAGGTTGCCCTGCCCCACCTTCATCTCGATCAACGACCGGCTGGGCGTCAGCCCCGGCTGCGCCTGGCGCGGCGGCGCGGGCTGGACCTGCATCATCGGCCCCTGCGCGCCCGGCTGGGCCGATGGCGGCGGCTGCATCGCCGGCGTCGTCTGGGGCGGCTCGGTAGGGGCGCCCGGCGGCAAGGTGACGATCTTGGGCTGCGTGGCCGGGGCGCGCATGGCCGTGACATCCTCGGTCGGCGTCACCACCGTCTCGCCGGGGGCGGCCGGGGCCGATTGCTGCGCCTGGGCCTGGGGCGGCAGCGGCTGCACCGTCATGCCCGGCGCGTCCTGGGCCAGGGCGGCCGGGCTGCCGCCGGTGACGGCGGTCAGGATAACCGTGGCGGCGAGAGCGTGACGCAATCGGGCCAGGAATCGTGACTGGTCCATCTTCCCCCTCACTCCGCGGCGGCCCGGTCAGGCCCGGCCTGGGCTTCCTGGCGGTTGCGGCGGCCGGTCAGCCGGACCACCGCCACCGGCTGCACCGTGTAGTCCGGCGCGATCTCGGCATAGGACAGCACCACCGCCTCGACCTGGTTGCGCACCAGGGTCTGGCGCAGGAAGCGCCGGATATCGAGCGCGGTCAGGATCACCGGCGGCCGGCCGCCGGCCACGACCCGGCCGAGATGACCGCGAATCGTGTCGACCAGCTCCTCGGCCTGGCCCTCGGGCAAAGCGAGATAGGCCCCGACCGTGGTCTGCCGGATCGACTGGCGCAGCACGTCCTCGGCGCTGCGCTCCAGGATCAGGGCGTGGATGATTTTCCGCTCGTCGGCATGGGCGTGGCAGATCTGCCGCTTCAGCCCGCCGCGGACATATTCGGCCAGCAGGACGACGTCCTGCTCCTTCTGTCCCCATTCGGCCAGCGTCTCCAGCACCAGCCGGTGGTTGCGCAGGGAGATGCCCTCTTCCAGCAGCCGGCGGAACACGTCGGCGACCTGGTTGACCGAGAGGTTGCGCTGCGCCTCGCGGACCAGGTCGCCGCGCGTCGCCTCGATGCCCTTGAGGAAGGCCATGGTCTCCTGGATGCCCAGGAAATGCGGGGCGTAGCGGCGCAGCGCCCGGGTCAGCGCCTCGGCCACGATCTCCTCCGCCGTCGCGTGGCCGATGCCGGCTTCCGCCAGTGCCACCTCGTGCCGGTCGTCGATCCAGTGCAGGACCTGGCCGCCGGTTCCTTCGCTGGTCTCCGCCGTCAGGCCGAGAAGATCGAGATGCATCGGGTCGTCGCGCAGCAGGATCCGGCCCGGCCGCGCCGTGCCGGCCTCGACCGGGACGCCGTCGATGTCGATGCGGAACCCGTCCGGTGGCAGC
>NZ_JANX01000699.1 GCF_000767795.1 Inquilinus limosus MP06
GATCGACAGCGGCGCCTCGGCGGTCTCCACCACCTGCGCCGGCCAGTCGCCGGGTTCGCCGGATACGTCGAACGGCACGGTCTCGACCCGCACCCGGGGCGCGCCGGCCCGGATCTCCGGCACGATCTGGCCCGGCTGTAGCCGGCGGTCGCCGGCCGGGCGGCCGGAATGGCGCTGGAACACCTCGAGCAGCGTGAAATACAGGTCCTCGTGCAGCGCCTCGTGCAGGCTGACCGCCTCCTCATGGAAGGGCAGCGCCCGCTCGATCGCCGGTGCCTCGACCGTGACCGACAGCCGCTCGAAATAGGGCTCGTCGCTGCCCCAGGGATGGCTCTTCACGGTCTCGACCGCGGCGCGGAACAGGACCTCGACCTCGGTTTCCAGCCGCTCGTCCCGGTCCGGCTGGCCGTCGGGCCGGCCGCTGACGCGCAGCCAGCCGGTCGGCGACAGGCAGGCGGCGTCGAGATGGTCGGTGCCGAGATGGTTCGGGGCGAACACCTCGGTCGTCGCCGTCCGACCGTCCCGATAGGTCAGGGCCACCCGGTAGCGCAACGTCTCGTCGCCCGGCTCGAAGCGCAGCTCGATACCGTCCAGCAGCGCCGCCAGCGGATAGGCCTCCAGCAGGAAGCGGTCGGGCACGGCGGCGGGGTGGACCGGGTAGCGGATGACGGCCGAAGCCAGCCCTTCGGTCTCGATCTCCTCCAGGAAGGCGTGCAGCAGCGGCTTGTAGGCGCTGCGCAGCCGGGCCGAGACACCGGCCGAAGCCAGGGCCGTCTCGGCCTCGCGCCGCGCCGCCTCGTCCTCGAACAGCCAGGCCTCCACCGCCGCGCCCTGATGGCCGTCGGACAGGTCGCGCAGCAGGGCGTCGAGGGTCCGCGGCGCCTCTTGGTCGAGGAGAAGGGTCATGGGTCAGGGCTTTCCGGTCGGGTCGAGGACGTCGCGCAGCCAGTCGCCCAGCAGGTTCAGGCCGAGCACGGTGAGCATGATGGCGATGCCGGGGAAGACGCTGATCCACCAGGCCGTCTGCACATAGGTGCGGCCATCGGCCAGCATGCCGCCCCAGCTGGGGACCAGCGGGTCGACGCCGAGGCCGAGGAAGGTCAGGCTGCTTTCCAGCAGGATGTTGTTGGCCACGTTCAGCGTCATCAGGATGATGATCGGCCCCAGCACGTTGGGCAGCAGGTGATCGAGGATGATGCGGTGGTCGCGCACGCCGATCGCCGCGGCGGCCTGCACGAATTCCCGCTCGCGCAGCGACAGCACCGAGCCGCGGACCAGCCGGGCGTACTGCACCCATTGCGAGACGACCATGAAGAAGATCAGCCGGTCGATGCCGCCGCCGAGGATGGCGATGAAGGTCAGCGCGATCAGGATGAAGGGCAGCGCCTGCTGCACGTCGGCGCAGCGCATCAGGATCATGTCCCAGATGCCGCGGTAATAGCCGGCGACCAGGCCGGCCAGGGTGCCCAGCACCACCGCGCCGGCCACCGACAGGAACCCGACCGTCAGCGAGATGCCGCCGCCCGTCACCACCCGGGCCAGCACGTCGCGGCCGACCGGGTCGGTGCCGAGCGGATGTGCCCAGGACTGGAACGGCGGCAGCAGCCGGGCGGTCAGGTCGAAGCCCTCGCCGCCATCGGGGAACAGCAGGCCGGCACACAGCACCGCCAGCATCATCACGCCGGTCAGCACGGCGCCGAGGACGAACTCCAGGTTGCGCAGGCGGCGCGACCAGGGCCGGCTGTCTTCGACGATCGCCATCGTTCACTCGGTCCGGATGCGCGGATCGACCAGCCCGTAGGCGATGTCGACCGCGAGGTTGATGACGACGATCAGGATCGCCAGCACGGTGATCACCGCCTGCAGCACCGGATAGTCGCGCGCGGCGATGGCGTCGAAGGCCAGCGACCCCATGCCGGGCCAGGCGAAGACCTGCTCGACCACGACGATGCCGCCGACCAGCCCGCCGAACTGCAGCCCGATATAGGTGATCAGCGGGATGGCGCAGTTGCGCAGCGCGTGCTTGTACAGCACCACCCGCTCGCGCAGGCCCTTGCTGCGGGCGACCATGACATATTGCGCCGACAGCGTCTCCAGCATCGCGGTGCGCACCAGCCGGACATTGGTGGCGGTGAGGATGATCGCCATGGTGGCGGCCGGCATCACCAGGCTGGCGGCGCCTTCCATCCCGCTCGGCGGCAGCCAGCCGAGGGCGATCGAGAAGACCAGCACCATCATCATCGCCAGCCAGAAATTCGGGAAGGACAGGCCGACCAGCGACAGGATGCGGATCAGCTGGTCGACCGCCCGCCCCTTGTGCACGGCGGCGTGGATGCCGAGCGGGATCGACAGCACGATCGAGGCCGCGAGCGAGACGAAGGCCAGCAGCAGTGTCGCCGGCAGCGCCCGGCCGACCAGCAGGGTGACCGGGGTGTTACCGAGGAAGCTGCGGCCGAGATCGCCGCTCAGCAGCCCCTGCAGGAAGCCCAGATACTGGACCGGGAACGGCCGGTCGAGGCCGAGGGCGATGCGGATGCGCTGCAGGTCCTCCTCGGTCACGCTGCCGGCGCCCTGGGCCAGCATGATCGCCGGGTCGCCGGTCAGCCGGATGGCCCAGGAGACCAGGAGCGTCACCACCAGCACCACGAACACCGCGAGCGCGATCCGTCGTGCGACGAAGCCGATCATGGGTACGCCCGCTGCAGCAAAACCGAGTCCCCCCTCCCCTCGCGGGAGGGGGTTAGGGGGAGGGGGTTGTCGATCGAGGAGAACGGAAGAGCAACCGCGGTTCTTGCGGCACGCCTCCCC
>NZ_JANX01000700.1 GCF_000767795.1 Inquilinus limosus MP06
GCCGCCTGGCGGCGCGTCACCTCCGGCAGCGGGGCGCGGCGCAGGCCGCGGCCGGGCGACAGGAACGACACCGCCTCCAGCAGGTTGGTCTTGCCGGCGCCGTTCGGCCCGGTCAGCACCACCGGGCGCGGGTCGAGGTCGATCCGCAGCTGGCCGTAGCAGCGGAACTCGGTCAGCACCAGGCGCGTCACCGCGATCCGGGCCCCCGCTCCGAAGGGAGAGGGGCGCCCGGACGAGGCGGCCGCCTGCTCCGGCATGGGGTCCTGGGACATATGGCTCAAGGCATCCGAAGCGGATGCTTCGCCTCACATGGCCGCTGCGC
The DNA here is from genome assembly GCF_000767795.1 of Inquilinus limosus MP06. Taxonomy (GTDB): domain Bacteria; phylum Pseudomonadota; class Alphaproteobacteria; order DSM-16000; family Inquilinaceae; genus Inquilinus; species Inquilinus limosus_E. Next base: position 323 of record NZ_JANX01000700.1, read on the forward strand.
TTGGTTCAAGCCGTCACACCCGCATCGGCATCAGCACGTACAGCGCGCTGGAATCGGCGGTGTCGCGGACGATGGTCGGCGACCCGGCATCGGCCATGGCGAAGCGGGCGCCGTCGCCCTCGATCTGCTGGGTGATGTCCAGGAGATAGCGGCTGTTGAAGCCGATTTCGATCTTCGCCGCCTCGTAGTTGACCTCGATCTCCTCGGTCGCGCTGCCCTGCTCGGCCGAGTTGGCGGAGAGGGTGAGCGAGCCGTTCTCGATCGTCAGCTTCACCGCCCGGCTCTTCTCGGTCGAGATGGTGGAGACGCGGTCGACCGCCTTGGCGAACTCCTTGGCGTCGACCTCGAGGATCTTGTCGTTGCCGCTCGGGATCACCCGCTCATATTCCGGGAAGGTGCCGTCGATCAGCTTCGAGGTCAGCACTACGCCGTCGCCCGCTGCGCCCGGCAGGGTAAAGCGGGTCTTGGTCTCGGACAGCTGCACCTCGACCGTCTCGCCGCTCTCGTCCAGGAGCTTGCGCAGCTCCATCACGGTCTTGCGCGGCACGATCACGCCGGGGATGGCGTCGGCGCCGTCCGGCAGCGGCATCTCCACCCGCGCCAGGCGGTGGCCGTCGGTGGCCACGGCGCGCAGCACCGGCACCGTGTCCGCCGTGGCGGCGTGCAGGTAGATGCCGTTCAGGTAATAGCGCGTCTCCTCGGTCGAGATCGCGAACTTGGTCCGGTCGATCATCACCCGCAGGTCGCCGGCGGCGATGGTGAAGCGGTGGCTCAGGTCGCCGCCCGCCATGCTCGGGAAATCCTCGACCGGCAGGCAGCCGAGCCGGAAGTTCGACCGGCCGGCGCGCAGGGTCAGCGACCCGCCGTCGGGGTTGGTCTCGATCTCGACCTGGCTGCCGTCGGGCAGCTTGCGGACGATGTCGTAGAGGGTGTGGGCGGGGGCGGTGGTGCCACCCGCGGCCTGGATCTCCGCCGGCACGGATTCGACGATCTCGAGATCCATGTCGGTGGCCGTCAGGCGCAGCGCGCCGCCATCGGCGCGCAACAGGATATTGGACAGGATCGGGATGGTGTTGCGCCGTTCGACGACGCTCTGCACATGGCTCAGGCCCTTGAGAAGGGCGGCACGTTCGATGATCAGCTTCATCCCGATTCCACTTCGACGATGCCGGCCGCCGGACTGGGTCATCGGGACGGGCAGGGGCCCGGCCGACGCGGCGGGGGCGCACTATAGCCGAAAGCCGGCGGCGGTGGCGAGTGTCGCGCGCGCCGTCCACCGCGGTTTTCGCCGCGGTTTTCCAGGTCCCGGCGAGGGGGTGGGGCGGGCGCGGCGATCCCGGGCAGCGGCCCAGCCTGTCCCGGATCGCGCCGCCACCTTCACAACGGCTTCTAACGTATTGACGGAATTGAGTTCGTCAGACCTGCAACATGCGGCGCAGCAGCTCGACATCCTCGGCGAAGGAACGGTCCTCGCTGCACAGCTCCTCGACCTTGCGCACGGCGTGCATCACCGTGGTGTGGTCCCGCCCGCCGAATTTGCGGCCGATCTCCGGCAGCGAGCGTGGGGTCAGCTGCTTCGACAGGTACATCGCCACCTGGCGCGGCCGGGCCACGGTGCGGGCGCGGCGGGCCGAATGCATGTCGGCGACCTTGATGTTGTAGTGCTCGGCCACCCGCTTCTGGATCTCGTCGATCGTGACCCGGCGGTCGGAGGCGCGCAGCAGGTCGTGCAGCAGCTCCTGGGTCGATTCGAGGGTGATCGGCCGGTGCACCAGCTCGGCATGGGCGGTGATGCGGTTCAGCGCCCCCTCCAGCTCGCGCACGTTGGAGGTGATCTTGTGGGCCAGGAACTCCATCACCTTGGCCGGGATCTCGACCCGCGCCGTCTCCGCCTTGGCCTGCAGGATGCCCAGGCGCAGCTCGTAGGTGGTGGGGTGGATGTCGGCGACCAGGCCCCAGCCGAGGCGGGAGCGCAGCCGCTCCTCCATCCCCTCGAGGTCGGAGGGCGACTTGTCGGCCGAGATCACCACCTGGCGGTTCTGGTCCACCAGCGCGTTGAAGGTGTGGAAGAACTCCTCCTGGGTGGAGTCCTTGCCGGAGATGAACTGCACGTCGTCGATCATCAGCACGTCGACCGACCGGAACATCTCCTTGAACGTCATCGTGTCCCTGAACCGCAGGGCACGGATGAACTGGTACATGAACTTCTCAGCGGACATGTAGAGCACGCGCCGCTCCGGATGCTTTTGCCGGATGTGCCAGGCGATGGCGTGCATCAGGTGGGTCTTGCCGAGGCCGACCCCGCCATAGAGGAACAGCGGGTTGAAGGTGACGCTGTTGGCCTCCGCCACCCGGCGGGCGGCGGCATGGGCCAGCTCGTTCGGCTTGCCGACGACGAAATTGTCGAAGGTGAAGCGCTGGTCCAGCACGGCACCGAACTCGGCGGCCGACTCGGGCGAACGGTCGTGCCCCGGAGCCGG
>NZ_JANX01000701.1 GCF_000767795.1 Inquilinus limosus MP06
CTGCCGTCGACTTCACCACCCGGACCCCGCCCTTGCCCGACGGGTCCTCCTGGAAGTGGCCCTTGCCCCGGCCGCCCGCATGGATCTGCGCCTTGACGACATACACGCTGCCGCCGAGACCCTCCGCCACACGCACCGCCTCCTCCGGCGTGTACGCCACCCCGCCGCGCGGCACCGGCACGCCATAGCGCCCCAAGAGCCCCTTCGCCTGATACTCGTGGATGTTCATTCCCTGCCCTTCCTGCGATGCCGGTTCGAGGGCGGTTCGGACGGTCGACACCCCTCCCCCCTCACCCTCCCGCCGCCGATGCGGCAGGCCCCTCCCTCTCCCCGAGGAGAGGGAAAATCACCTCTCCTTGGGGAGAGGTCGAAATCGCCCTGGCGATTTCGGGTGAGGGGGAGCGGTGCCGAGGCCCGGAACCGCTCCCGCCCTGCGCCTATGCCTGGTTCACAGCAGCCCGGCGGCGCGGGCCCAGCGGTACTTGGCGCCCAGCACCGCGACCGGCGTCTCGGTCGAGTACGGGTAGGCGACGATGCCGTGGTCGTAGAGGTATTGCGCCGCCTCCTCGACCTGCACGTCGCCGGCCAGCGAGGCCACGATCGGCTTGTTGATGCCCTTGGCCCGCATCTCGTCCACCACCTCGGTGATCACCTTCGCGAACACCATCGGCGGCGTGATGATGGTATGCCAGTAGCCGAGGATCAGCGCGTGGATGCGGTCGTCCTCCAGCCCCAGCTTCACCGTGTTGCGATAGGTGGTCGGCGGCTCGCCCCCGGTGATGTCGACCGGGTTGCCGGCGGCGCCGAAGGGCGGGATGAACTTGCGGAAGGCGGCGTCGAGGTCCGGCGGCATCGCCATCAGCGACAGGCCGTTGTCGACGCAGGCATCCGACAGCAGCACGCCCGAGCCGCCGGCGCCGGTGATGATGACCACGTTCTCGCCCTTCGGCGCCGGCAGCACCGGGATGCCGCGGGCGAATTGCAGCAGGTCCTGCAGGCTCTTGGCGCGGATCACGCCGGACTGCCGGAGCACGTCGTCATAGACCTTGTCGTTGCCGGCCAGCGCCCCGGTGTGCGAGCTGGCCGCCCGCGCCCCGAGCGAGGTGCGCCCCGCCTTCAGCACCACCACCGGCTTCTTCTTCGACACCTCCTTCGCCACCTCGGCGAAGGCGCGGCCGTCCTTCAGGTCCTCCAGATGCATCGCGATCACGTCGGTCGCGTCGTCCTGCTCGAAGAAGGTCAGCAGGTCGTCCTCGTCGATGTCCGACTTGTTGCCGAGGCCGACGATGGCCGAGACACCCATCTTGGTCGACCGGCTGAAGCCGATGATCGCCATGCCGATGCCGCCGGATTGCGAGGACAAGGCCGCACGGCCTTGAACATCAAAGGGCGTGCAGAAGGTCGCGCACAGATTCTTGGGCGTGTAATAGAAGCCGTAGATGTTCGGCCCCATCAGGCGGATGTCGTATTTCCGGCCGATGGCGATGATCTCCTCCTGGCCCTCATGGTTGCCGGTCTCGGCGAAGCCGGAGGGGATCAGGACCGCGCCCGGGATCTTCTTCTCGCCGACCTCCGTCAACGCCTGGGCCACGAACTTGGCCGGGATCGCGAACACCGCGACGTCGATGTCGCCCGGCACGTCCTTGACGCTGGGATAGGCCTTGAGCCCCAGGATCTCGGTGGCCTTCGGGTGGATCGGATAGATCTTGCCCTTGTAGCCGCCGTTGATCAGGTTCTTCATCACCGAGTTGCCGATCTTGCCGTCCTCGGCCGAGGCGCCGATCACGGCGACCGCGTCGGGCCGCATGATCCGGTTCATCTTGGCCAGGATGGCGTCCTTCGCCGGCCGCGGCCGAGGGGCCTTCTCCTCGAAGTCGACGACCACGCGGACATCCGCGGCGATGGCTCCGTCGGTGCGGGCGAAGACCGGGTTGAGGTCGAGCTCGACGATCTCCGGCACCGCGTCGACCAGGCGCGAGACCTGGACGATCAGCTGGGCCAGCGCCGTGCGGTCGACCGGCGGCGCGCCGCGCACGCCGTGCAGCACCGCCGCGGCCTGGATGCCGTCCAGCATCGACAGCGCCTCGTCATGGTCGACCGGGGCCAGGCGGAAGGTGATGTCCTTCAGCACCTCGACCAGCACGCCGCCGAGGCCGAAGGCCACCAGCTTGCCGAAGCTGGGGTCGGTGACCGCGCCGACGATCACCTCCTGCCCGCCGACCAGCATCTGCTGGACCTGGACGCCGAGGATCTCGGCCTTCGGGTCGTAGCGGCCGGCGCTCTCGACGATGCGCTTGAAGCCGGCGCGCACGTCCTCGGCCGATTTGACGCCGACCAGCACGCCGCCGGCCTCGGTCTTGTGCAGGATCTGCGGCGAGACGATCTTCAGCACCACCGGGAAGCCGATCGCCGCGGCCTGGGCCGCCGCCTCGTCGGCCGTGGTGGCCAGCGCCTCCTTCGGGATCGGGATCTGCCAGGCCTCGCACAGCGCGCGGGCCTCGGGGGCGGTCAGGCTGGTGCGCCCGTCCCGCTTCACGGCGTCAAGGATGCGGCGGGCGGTCGTCCGGGCATCGTCCAGGACGTCGACATGGCCATTCATGGCGGTCCTCGCTCAGCAAAGGATGTGGGGGAGGACCGGACCCACCTGAGGCTGCCCGGTCGGGTGTCGCAATAGGTTCGGGTCGACGGCCAGGCCGTCGGTCAATCGGTTGTTTCTCCTATCGCCTCTCCCGCTTGCGGGAGAGGTCGGAGACGCGAAGCGGCTCCGGGTGAGGGGATTTTGTCGAGGCCTGGCCC
>NZ_JANX01000702.1 GCF_000767795.1 Inquilinus limosus MP06
TCACCACCTCGAACGAGCCGGTCGACGCCCTGCACGAGCCCTATGACGTGGTGATCCGCGGCGGGCCCGACACCTTCTACGGCTTCGCCGCGCGGCAGTTCCTGACCGAGCGGCGCCTGCCGGCCTGCAGCCCGGCCCTGCTGGACCGGCTGCCACTCGTCGAGGTTTCGGATCTGCGGCACCACACGCTGCTGCACGCCTCCAGCCTGCCCAGGATCTGGGCCGACTGGCTCGCGGCGGCAGGGGCTCCCGGGCTGGAGCCGGCGGCGTCGCTGACCTTCGATCACTTCTACCTGACGCTGCAGGCGGCGCTGGACGGCCTGGGCGTGGCTATGGGGCCTTCGGCGCTGATCGCCGCCGATGTCGCGGCGGGGCGCCTGGTCACGCCCTTTCCGGATGTCAGCCTGCCGAGCCGGGCCTATCATGCCTACCGGCCGGAGTCGCAGGCCGGCGATCCCGTCGCCGAGGCCTTCTGCACCTGGCTGGAAGAGCGCGGGGAAATGGCCGCGCGGCCTTGATGCGGCGGCGCTTCGGCGTAAGATCGCTGCTGCACCGCACAAAAACGACGGGGCGAGTCGCGGGGAGGGAATGGCTCGGCACTAGCCGTCGGGCTCGCTCCGCATTATGGTCCGCGCCCGGAACCCTCGAAGATCACAGACCAGGGCCGACATGGATATCAGCAAGATCGCGGTCGGGGTGAACCCGCCCTTCGACGTCAACGTCATCATCGAGAACCCCATGGGCGGGGTGCCGGTGAAGTACGAGCTCGACAAGGAATCGGGCGCGATGTTCGTCGACCGCTTCCTGCACACGGCGATGGCCTATCCGGGCAATTACGGCTTCGTCCCGCACACCCTGTCGGGCGACGGCGACCCGGTCGACGTCATCGTCGTCGGCCGCGAGCCGGTGATGCCCGGCGCCGTGCTGCGTGCCCGCCCGGTCGGCGTGCTGCTGATGGAGGACGAGGCCGGCCAGGACGAGAAGATCCTGGCGGTGCCGGTGTCGAAGCTGCACCCCTACTACAACAAGGTGCAGAGCTACGAGGACCTGCAGGAGATCCTGCGCGACCAGATCGCCCACTTCTTCGCCCATTACAAGGACCTGGAGAAGGGCAAGTGGGTCCGGATCCTCGGCTGGGACGGCCCGCAGAAGGCGGCGGAGATGATCGTCGACGGCATCGAGCGCGCCAAGGCCGACAAGAAGAACGCCGCGGAATAACCCCGATGGACGCCGCGCGGTGACGGCAATGCTGGAGATCGCGGTCGGGGACATCACCCGGCTGCCGGTCGACGCGATCGTCAACGCGGCGAATTCTGCCCTGTCGGGCGGGGGTGGCGTCGACGGCGCCATCCACCGCGCCGCGGGGCCTGAACTTCTCGTCGAATGCCGGACACTGGGCCGCTGCCCGACCGGCGAGGCTCGCATCACCAAAGGTTATCGGCTGCCGGCACGGCACGTGATCCATTGCGTCGGCCCGGTCTGGCAGGGTGGCGATCACGGCGAGGACGCCCTCCTGGCGGGCTGCTACCGCGCCGCGCTGCGCCTGGCCCGGGACAACGCCTGCACCAGCATCGCCTTTCCAGCCATCAGCGCCGGCGTCTACCGCTTCCCGCCCGACCGCGCCGCCGGCATCGCCGTCGCCACGGTGCGGGAGATGCTGCCGCAGGTGCCGGTGGTGCAGCGGGTGATCTTCTGCTGCTTCGACGAGGCGATGGCCGGGCGGTATCGGGCGGTGCTGGGAGGTACTTGACGTGACCACTGAGCGCGAGAAACAGGACCGCTTTCGCCGGGATGCGCAAGCTGCCTGGGCGGCCTATCAGGCCGACGGTCTGCACGTGACCGCCGAAGAAGCCGACATCTGGCTGAAGAAGCTCGAGGCCGGAGAGGACGCGAAGCCGCCGGAGTGCCACGGCTGATCCAGTTGCTGGCCTGTATTTAGAGATTCGCTTGGGCGTTCGCTGATCGCCTCTCCCGCTCGTAGGACCTCACAACGCCATTCCTCACCGTCATTGCGAGGAGGCGAAGCCGACGAAGCAATCCATCGGTCCGCTCGTGCTGCCGCATGGATTGCTTCGCTGCGCTCGCAATGACGGTATTGGGCCAAGGCTACAAGCTCATGTGCCGCGATCGCTCCCGTCCGTCGATCGCCGAACATCCCCGCTTGAGCCGATGGCTCCCGTCCGCCACCCTGGAGCGATGGTGTCCGGCGGGAGCCTGCGATGTCGGTGCGAAACCTTGACGCCCTGTTCCGGCCGGCCTCGATCGCCCTGATCGCCGACGGCCCGGTCGGCGCCGTGCTGGCCCGCAACCTGTTCGCCGGCGGCTTCCACGGCCCGGTGATGCCGGTCACCCGGGGCGCCCGCTCGGTCGGCAGCGCCCTCGCCTACCCCTCCGTCTCCGCCCTGCCGATGGCGCCGGACCTGGCGGTGATCGCGGCGCCGCCGGAGACGTTGCCGGGGCTGATCGCCGAGCTGGGCGGACGCGGCACCCGCGCCGTCGCCATCGTCGGCACCGACCGCCCGCCGGCGGTGAAGGGGACGGAGAGCGCCCGGCTGCGCCAGGCGATGCTGGACGCGGCGCGGCCGCATCTGCTGCGCATCCTCGGCCCCGACGGCTTCGGCCTGATGGTGCCGCATCACGGCGTCAACGCCAGCCTGGGGCATGTCGTGCCGATCCCCGGCGACCTCGCCTTCGTCAGCCAGTCCGGCACCGTCGCCGCGGCGGTGCTGGACCGGGCGACGCGGCGCGGCATCGGCTTCAGCCACGTCGTCTCGCTGGGCGGCAAGGCCG
>NZ_JANX01000703.1 GCF_000767795.1 Inquilinus limosus MP06
GCCGTCGCGCAGCCGGGGCAGGGCCAGCCGCAGCAGTGCCACCTGGCCCAGCAGCTTGGCGTGCAGCCCATCCAGGAAGGCCTCGTCCGGTGCGTCGATCGGCGCCATTCGGGCGCTGGCCGCGCAGCAGATCACGGCATCGACCGGTCCGGCCTCGGCCAGCAGCGCGGCGATCGACTCCGGATCCGCCATGTCGACTGACGGCGAGCCCCGGCGCGACGCCCGCACCACCCTGTGCCGCGGCTCCAGCGCGGCGGCGACGGCCGACCCGATCGTGCCGGTGGCGCCGATGACGATGATCTTCATGGGAGTCCCTCGGTGTCCGATGCCGAGAATGCGATCCCGCGTCTCTGAAGAGAATGGCCTCTGATCTTCAATGGCTGTGAAGCGGACAGTGTAGAATGCGCCGCCACAGGGCACCGTCCCGGTGCCCGAAGCGGCGTTTACAAAAAATAACATTTGGACTGATGATCGGCCGTCGGCCCGCTGAGACAATGGGCCATGGCCGGACCCAGAAAGACCATGCCGACCGCCGCAGCGGCGCGCCCGGAGGCACAGCCGCATGTCCTCCTCGTCGAGGATGATCTCGAGATCTCGCGGATGCTGCAGGGCGTTCTCGCCGAGAGCGGCTTCACCGTCTCCGCCGTCGCCGATGCGGGCGAGATGGATGCGGTGCTGCGCCTGGTCCCGGTCGATCTCGTGGTCCTCGACATCATGCTGCCGGGGGAGGACGGGCTCAGCATCTGCCGCCGTCTCCGCGCCGCTTCGGCGATCCCGATCATCATGGTGACGGCGCGCGGCGACGCGGTCGACCGGATCGTCGGGCTGGAGATCGGGGCCGACGACTACCTGCCCAAGCCGTTCGATTCCCGCGAGCTGGTGGCCCGCATCCGGGCACTGCTGCGCCGCGTCCAGGGCGGGGCCGGCGGCGGTGTCCGCCGACGCCCGCTGCGCTTCGCCGGGTGGCGGATCGATCCCGCCTCGCGCCAACTGCACGATCCCGACGGGGTGCAGGTGGCGATGACCAGCGTCGAGTTCGACCTGCTGGCGGCGCTGTGCGGCCACCCCGGCCAGGTGCTGTCGCGCGACCAGCTGATCGAGCTGACCCATAGCGGCCTGGCCAGCCCGGTGCAGCGCAGCATCGACGTCCATGTCAGCCGCATCCGCCAGAAGATCGAGCCCGATCCCGACAATCCGCGCTTCATCAAGACCGTGCGCCTCGGCGGCTATATGTTCACCGAGCGGGTCGAGCCGGCCTGATGCGGTTCCCCTCCCGCCTGATCCCGCACAGCATCGCCGTCCAGATCACCGGGATCTTCGCCGTGTCCGTGCTGCTGGGCATCGGGCTGACCAGCGCCATCCTGTTCCTGTTCTTCCGGGAGCCCGACGCGCGGGACGGGGATTCGCTCTCGGCGACGGGGATCGGCAAGGTCATTCAGATCGCCCAGACCGCCGAGACCCTGGAGGAGCTCGACAAGATCCTCGACGTCGCCCGGCGGGCCGGTTTCAGCGCCGTCCGGGTCCCGCTGGCGGAGTTCACGGCCCGCCCCGCGGATGCGCCGATGCCGTTCGCGACCGGCGTGATCGCGTTTCAGCTGAGGACCCTCTGGGGCATCGAGGTGCGCAGCGCCGACTTCCACCCCGGCGCCGGCGACGGCCTGATCGTGCAGCTCGACGACCGGTCCGCCCTGGTGTTCGCGGCCCCCACCCTGTCCAGCCTGTGGCGGTTCATCCTCAGGCCCACCGTCCTGATCATCATCACGATGCTCGTCTTCGTCCTGTTCCTGTCGGTCTATGCGGTGCGCTGGATCATCGCGCCGCTGTCGGCATTGGGGCACGCGGCCGAATCCTTCGGCCATTCACCCGACGATAACCGCCTGATCGACCGCCGGGGGCCGCGCGAGATCGGCCAGGTCGCCGATGCGCTCAACGACATGCGCACCCGCATCCGTGCCCTGATCGACGATCGCACCCGCATGCTGGCCGCGATCAGCCACGACCTCCGGACGCCGCTGACCCGGTTGCGCCTGCGCGCCGAGCGGATCGGCGATGCGGAGCTGCGGGACGGCATCCTGCACGAGGTGGTGCGGATCAGCGGCATGCTGGACGAGACGCTGGAGTATCTGCGGCCCGGCATCCGCGAGGAGCGGATGTCGCGGGTCGACCTGCCCAGCCTGCTGCAGACGATCTGTGTCGAATTCGGCGATGTCGGCCACGACATCGCCTATGCCGGGCCGCCGCGCCTGGCCTGGGTGTGCCGGCCCAACGCGCTGGCCCGGGCGGTCAGCAACATCGTCGACAACGCGGTCCAGCACGGATCGGCGGTGCGGGTCGGGCTGCGGGTCTGCGCGGCCGGCGGGGCGGAGGTCGAGGTGGCGGATGACGGTCCGGGCATCCCGGCGACGCTGCGCGAGAAGGTCTTCGACCCCTTCTTCAAGGGCGACGACGCGCGGCCGGCCTCGGCGGGGCGGGGCTTCGGGCTGGGCCTGTCGATCGCGCGGGACGTTGTCCGCGGCCACGGCGGCCGGATCGAGCTGCTGGACCATGCACCGCGCGGCCTGGTCGTCCGCATCTCGCTGCCGCCCACCGATCCGTTGGCTCGCGGGGCTGCGGGTCGCGGAAACATCTCTTAACAGAACTTAAAACCCGTCCATCCGGCCGGCTTCTACTCTCGCGGCTCCATCGAGCCACGGGATGAATCGCATGTCAGTGTCTTCGTCGACCGCCCTTGCGTCTTCTGGGCGAATTCTTCGTCGCGGCCGGCGCCGGCGCGATCCTAGGCCG
>NZ_JANX01000704.1 GCF_000767795.1 Inquilinus limosus MP06
GGCGCAGATGACCGCGGTGCTGCACGGCGCCGAACCTCACGGAAAGGCCCCCGCGTGATCTTCGGCTCCCTGCCCGTCGCCGAGGCCGCCGGCGCCATCCTGGCCCACACCGTCGCGGTGGCCGGCACGATGTTCCGCAAGGGCCGGCGGCTGACCGCGGCCGATGTCGCGGCGCTGCAGGCCGCCGGCGTCGAGGAGGTGCAGGCGGCGCGGCTGGATCGCGACGACATCCACGAGGACCAGGCGGCGGAGCGGGTGGCCGCGGCCGTCCAGGGACCGGGGCTGAGCGCCAGCGCCGCCTTCACCGGCCGGGTGAACCTGTATGCCGAGGCCGCCGGCGTGGTCGTGATCGACCGCGAGCGGATCGACCGGCTGAACCGGCTGGATGAATCGATCACCATCGCCACCCTGCCGGAATGGGCCGAGGTCGCGCCGAAGCAGATGGTGGCGACCATCAAGATCATCCCTTTCGCGGCGCCTGGCGACGCGGTGTCGCTGGTCGAGGCGATGGCCGCCCTGCCCCAGCGCGGCGCGGCGCTGCGCCTGGCCGCCTACCGGCCGCTCAAGGTCGGGCTGATCCAGACGAAGCTGCCGACCACCAAGCCCAGCGTCCTGGACAAGACCGCCCAGGTGACGGTCGACCGGCTGGCGCGGCTGGGCGGCACGCTGGCGCGGGAGCGACGGTCGGATCACAAGGCCCCGGCGCTGACCAGCGAGATCCGCATGGTGCAGAATCTCGGGCTGGACCTGCTGCTGATCGCCGGCGCCTCGGCCATCACCGACCGGCGCGACGTGCTGCCGGCGGCGATCGAGGCGTCGGGCGGCATCATCGAGCATTTCGGCATGCCGGTGGACCCGGGCAATCTGATCCTGATGGGCCGCATCGGCGCCATGCCGGTGCTGGGCCTGCCCGGCTGCGCCCGCTCGCCCAAGCTGAACGGCTTCGACTGGGTGCTGCAGCGCATCGCCGCGGGGCTCACGGTCACCCGCCTCGACGTCATGGCCATGGGCGTCGGCGGCCTGCTGGCGGAGATCCCCAGCCGCCCCCTGCCCCGCGACCGCGCCGCCGACGGCAACGGCATGCCGCATGCCCCGAATGTCGGCGTGGTCGTGCTGGCCGCCGGCCAGTCGCGCCGCATGGGCGAGCTGAACAAGCTGCTGGCCCCGGTCGAGGGGAAGCCGATGGTCGCCCATGCGGTCGATGCCGCCCTGGGCACCAAGGGCGTGGGCCCGGTCGTCGTCGTCACCGGGCATGAGCGCGAGCAGGTCGAGGCGGCGCTGGCCGACCGGCCGGTCACCTTCACCAGCAACCCGCGCTATGCCGAGGGTCTCAGCACCTCGCTGGCCGCCGGCCTCGCGGCACTGCCGCACGAGACCGATGCCGCGCTGGTCTGCCTCGGCGACATGCCGCGGATCAGCCCGAAGCTGATCGAGCGCCTGGTCGCCGCCTATGCGCCGACGGAGGGCCGCTCGATCGTGGTGCCGACCCATCAGGGCAAGCGCGGCAACCCGGTGCTGTGGGACCGCCGCTTCTTCCCGGCCATGGCGTCGGTCGCCGGCGATGTCGGCGCCCGCCACCTGATCGGCGAGCATGCCGACGAGGTGGTCGAGGTCGAGGCCGACGACACCGCCGTTCTGTTCGACGTCGACACGCCGGAGACGCTGTCGACCCTGACCGCCGCCGCCAAGGTGCCGACGCGATGATCGATGCGCTCTACGACCAGGCGATCCTGCAGAAGGCCCGCGCGGCCACCGGCGCCGGCCGCTTGCCCGAGCCGGACGGGTCGGCGATGATCGACAATCCGCTGTGCGGCGACCGGGTGACCATCGACCTGACCCTGGCCGACGGCAGGGTCACGAAGGTTGGTCACCTCGTCCGCGGCTGCGTGCTGTGCGAGGCCTCGGCAGCGCTAATCGCGGAGAAGGCGATCGGCCAGGCGCCGGCAGCGCTGCGCGAAATCGCGGCCGGCATCCGGCCGATGCTGCGGGAGGGCGCCGCGCCGCCCTGGCCGGAGCTGGAGATCTTCACCCCGGTCCGCGCCGTGCGCAACCGCCACGATTGTGTCGAACTCCCCTTCCGGGCCCTGACTGCGGCCCTGGACAAGGCAGGGACCTGAGAACAGTTGCCCCTTTTCGCAGGCAGAACGGCCCTGCGCCCGCCCGGCCGGGCATGCAATTCAACCGGAAGAACTCCGCAGCATCATCTTGTCGCCCGATCAGTGCGTCATGGTGAGTATCTGCACGCATATTTCTTGCAATAATATAATATGATTTTCACCAAAGCCAGCAACGCCAAAGTCTTCGGCATACCGACATGCAACGACGTGGACAGCGCCAGTTCCGAATGAGATGGGGGCGATTGAGAGCCGGTTCAGGGCGGGGGCCCGGATGGGCCAGCGGCCCTGCCGCAGCACCGGGCACGGCCGGCTCTTGACCGGCAGCCGGCGCGGGCACACTTAGAACCCTCATTGTCCCGATGCCGCCTCCGCTCATGAAATCCTCCGATGCCCACATCCTCATGGTCCCCGGCTTGGCCTCGCCCGACGAGGGCCATTGGCAGGCGCGGTGGCAGGCGCGGCTGAAGACCGCGCGCTGGGCCGGCGCCGCCGACGATCCGGCGGACCGGGAGAGCCGGGTGGAGGCGCTGGTCGCGGCGGCGGAGGCCGACGACAAGCCGGTGGTGCTGATCGCCCATGGCCTCGGCGTGCTGGCCGTCGCCTTCGCGGCACCTCGGCTGAACGGCCGGGTCGCCGGCG
>NZ_JANX01000705.1 GCF_000767795.1 Inquilinus limosus MP06
ACCGTGCCGCCGCCGCCGAACTCGCCGGACAGGCCGATGATGCCGGCCCGCGCCGCGGCGCCCATCGAGGTCGGCGCCGCCGGCCCGTTGTCGGCGATGAAGCCCCAGGGCAGGCCCAGCGCGCGCATCAGCGCCACCGCCCGCTCCTGCCGCGCCGGATCGGCATGCCGCTCGATCAGGGCGCAGGGCAGATGCGCCATCGAGGTACCGCCGGAATGCAGGTCGAGCACCACGTCGTGGCGCGGGAACAGCTCATGCTCCAGGAAATGGGCGATGCGCCGGGTCGGGGTGCCGTCCGGGTCGCCCGGGAAGGCGCGGTTGAGGTTGCCGCCGTCGAGCGGAGAGCAGCGCTTCGACGCCCGCACCGCCGGCGCGTTGCTCATCGGCAGGATGGTCACCGCGCCCTTCATCCGGGCCGGGTCCAGCCGGCGGATCAGCCGGGCCAGGGCGAATTCGCCCTCGTACTCGTCGCCATGGTTGCCGGCCATCAGCAGCACCCGCGGCCCGTCACCGTTCTTGATCCGCGCGACCGGGACCTTGACGTGGAAATAGGGCGACCGGTCGACCGAGAAGGGCAGGCCCAGATGGTCCAGGACCTTGCCGTCGGCGTCGAAATCGATGGTGTGGAACAGACCCGTGTGCATCTCGGTCCTCGGGAAGCGGAAGGCGCCGCCGCCCGGGACAGGGCGGCGGCAGCGGGCTTACATCAGCGGCACCTGCTGCGGCGCGCCGAACCAGGTGGTCTGCAGCTTCGCCAGCTTGCCGTTGAGGCGGTTGTAGTAGAGGAAGGTGTTGATCCAGTTCAGCAGGTCCTGCTCGCCGTGCTTGACCACGACATGGGCGGGCGACTGGCGGATCAGGAACTTCAGCTCCACCTCCTTGCCCGGATTCTGCTGCGACACGGTGCGGGCGATGGCGCTGTTCTCGGCGAACATCTCGGCCTGGCCCGAGAGATAGGCGGCGACGGCCGAGGGTGCGTCCTCGAAGCGGACATACTGCGCGTCCGGCGCGTTCTCGGTCAGCCACAGGTCCAGCGTCGTGCCCTTGGCCACGGCGATGCTGTGGCCGGCCAGGGCCTTCGGGTCCTCGGTCGCCGCGATGCTCTTCGGCCCGTAGACGCCGAGATCGACCGCCGCATAGGCCTGCGAGAAGGCGACCTGCTGCGCCCGCTCCGGCGTGGCGCCGGCGGCGGCGATCAGCACGTCGACCTTGTCGGCCAGCAGGCTGGGGATGCGGCTGGCCCCGGTGACCTGCACCAGCTCCAGCTCGACGCCCATATCGGCGGCCATCAGCTTCGCCAGGTCGATGTCGAGGCCGGTGGCCTCGCCCTTGTCGTCCTTGAAGCCCCAGGGCGCCACGTCCATCAGCACGCCGACCCTGAGCTTGCCGGCGTCGAGCACGTCCTGCAGCGTGTCGGCCTGCGCCGCGGCGGGCAGCGCCAGGGCCGCGACCGCCGCGGCGGCGGCCATCAGGCGGCGGAATCCGGTGATCATGAAAACCTCCTTCTGCTTGTTTCTTGGCGTCATTGAACGGAACCGATGAAGCTCTTGAGCTCGGCCGTCTGCGGGTCGCCGAAGATGCGGTCGGGCGGCCCCTCCTCCCAGACGCGGCCCTGATGCATGAAGACGATCTTGGTCGCGACGTTGCGGGCGAAGCCCATCTCGTGCGTCACCAGGATCATGGTCATGCCCTGGCGGGCCATCTGCTCCATCACCCGCAGCACCTCGCCCACCAGCTCGGGGTCGAGGGCGGAGGTGACCTCGTCGAACAGCATCAGCTGCGGCGACATGGCAAGGCAGCGGGCGATGGCGACGCGCTGCTGCTGGCCGCCGGACAGCCGCTCGGGCCAGGCGTCGATCTTGTCGGCCAGGCCGACCCGGCCCAGCATCTCGCTGGCCAGCGCCCGCGCCTCGCCCTTGCGGATCCGGCCGGTCAGGATCGGCGCCAGGGTGACGTTGCGCTCGACCGTCAGATGCGGGAACAGGTTGTAGCTCTGGAACACGATGCCGACGCGCTGGCGCAGCGCCCGCAGCTCCTTCATCCCGGCGCGGACCGGCCTGCCCTCGATCCGCACCTCGCCGTCCTCAATCGTCTCCAGCGCGTTGATGCAGCGCAGCAGCGTCGACTTGCCGGAGCCGGAGCGGCCGATGATGGTGACGATCTCGCCCTCCGCCACGTCCAGCGAGACGCCCTTCAGCACCTCGACCGGGCCGAAGCGCTTGCGCAGGTTCCGGACTTCAACGAGCGCCATTGAGACGGGCCTCCAGCGAGCGCGACCAGGTGGTCAGCGGAAAGCAGATCGCGAAGTAGATCGCGGCGACGACGGTGTAGGTCAGCAGCGGCTGGAAGGTGGCGGCGCTGGCCATCTGCCCGGCCCGCGCCAGCTCGACGAAGCCGACGATCGAGGCCAGCGAGGTGTTCTTCACCAGCTGCACCAGGAAGCCGACCGTGGCCGGGAGGGCGATGCGGAAGGCCTGAGGGCCGATGATCCAGCGGAACTGCTGCCACTTGGTCAGGCCGAGGCATTCCGCCGCCTCCCACTGCGCCGGCTTCACCGCCTCGATGCCGCCGCGCCAGATCTCGCCCAGGAACACCGCGGTCCAGATGGTGTAGGCGACGGCGACCGCGACGAGCGCCGGCACGTCGACGCCGAGGAACACCGGCATGCCGAAATAGATGAACATCAGCAGGCCCACGCAGCGGGCACGCCCTCGCACCAGCTGCAGCAGCAGGGCCGCGATCCAGCGCGGCAGCGC
>NZ_JANX01000706.1 GCF_000767795.1 Inquilinus limosus MP06
GGCGGCGATCGACGTGCGCGACGGCGCCCGGCTCGGCGGCTTCCTGCGCGGCTTCGACGCGCGCCACCCGGTGGCGGTGGTGATCGCGAATGCCGGGGTCGAGGGCAGCCTGGCGCCGGGCCGCGCCAGCGAGCCCGAGGACGCGGTGCTGGCGCAGCTGCGCATCAACCTGGAAGGCGCGATCGCCACGGTGTCGCCGCTGATCGAGCCGATGCGCGCCCGCCGCGCCGGCCGCATCGTGCTGATCTCGTCGCTGGCGGCCCTGATGCCGCTGGCCGACCAGCCGGCCTATTCCGCCTCCAAGGCCGGGCTGATGGCCTGGGGCGAGGCGCTCTTGGCCTGGCTGCGGCCGCAGGGCATCCGCGTCACCATCGTCTGCCCCGGCTACATCGCCACCGGGATGAGCGACCGCTACCGCGGCGCCCGGCCGTTCCAGTGGAGCGCCGAGCGCGCCGCCCGTCACATCGCCGCCGGCGCCGCCCGCGGCCGCGCCATGGTGGCCTTCCCCTGGCCTCTGGTCTGGCTGATCCGGCTGGGCCGGCTGGCCCCGCGCCCGGTGCGCGCCGCCTTCATCGACCGCTTCCTGCGCTTCGAGATCGACGCCCCGGCGGCGCTGTAGGGCGGATGGGGGTTTGAACCGGTCTGCCTTTCCATCCTCCCCCTCCCCTTGCGCTACGGCATTCACACATCGTCTCTTTTTGAGTCCCCCCTCCCCTTGCGGGAGGGGGGTAGGGGGAGGGGGTTCTCTCGGTTCGAGCCGGCCCAGACTGTTGCAAACCAGCACGGACGATGAGTTCGGTGCCCTGCTCATTCGCGCGCGGACGCGCGCAGACCCCTCCCCCTGCCCCCCTCCCGCAAGGGGAGGGGGGACTAAAAAAGCTCACTTCCGAGATGTGTGAATCCGATAGTCCCCTTGCGGGAGGGGGAGGCCAAAAAGGCAAGTCCGAACGGTGGATGCTCGCGGGTGAGGCCCTACCCCCTGGCCGCCGCGCCCAGCCGCGCCACCGCCGGCGCCTCCTGCCGCAGCGCCTCCTGCTCCTCGGCGATCGTGGCGACGGCGCGGTCGATCTGGTCGGAGGTGTGCTCGGAGGTGATGAAGCAGCGCAGCCGGGCCGATTTCTCCGGCACCGCCGGATGCACGATCGGCGAGACGTTGATGCCGCGCTCCAGCAGCCGGTTCGACAGCAGCACCGCCTGCAGTGAATCCCCGAGGATGATCGGGACGATCGCATGGCCTTCCGCCAGGCCGGTGTCCAGCCCGGCGGTGCGGGCGCGCTCCAGGAAACGGCGGGAATTGGCCTGCAGCCGGGCCACCCTTCCATCAGCGCCGGCCATCACCAGCTCCAGCGCCGTCAGCGCCGCCATCGTCGCCGGCGCCGGCATGCCGACGCTGTAGACGAAGCCCGACGCCATCAGCTTCAGGTATTCGACCAGCGCCGCCGGGCCGGCGATGTAGCCGCCGCAGGAGGACAGGGTCTTCGACATCGTCCCCATCCAGATGTCGACCTGGCGCGGGTCGATCCCGGCGGCCTCGGCGATGCCGCGCCCGGTCGGGCCCAGCACTCCCAGGCCGTGCGCCTCGTCCACCATCAGCCAGGCGCCGAAACGCTGCTTCACCGCCACCAGCCGGGGCAGGTCGATGGTGTCGCCATCCATCGAATACAGGCTCTCGACCACGATCAGCACGCGCTGCCAGCGGTCGCGCTCGGCCGCCAGGATCGCCTCCAGGGTGTCCAGGTCGTTGTGCGGGAAGGACCGCCGCTGCGCGCCGGACAGCTGGGCGCCGGTGATCACGCTGTTGTGGATCAGCGCGTCATGCAGGATCAGGTCGGCCGGCCCGGTGATCTGGCCGATGGCGGCGACATTGGTGGCGTGGCCGCTGACGAAGACGACCGCGTCCTCGACGCCGTGGAACTCCGCCAGCCGCCGCTCCAGCGCCGCATGGAACGGCCGCTCCCCGGCCACCAGCCGGCTGGCCGAGACCGAGGTGCCGAATTCGTCGATCGCCGCCTTCGCCGCCGCTGCCACGGCCGGGTGGCCGTTCAGCCCGAGATAGTCGTAGGAGGCGAAATTCACCACCTCCCGCCCGGCGATCCGCGACACCGCCCCGGCCCGCTGCTCATGGGTGCGGAAGAACGGGCTGGCGACGCCCAGCAGGTCGGCTGCGGCGCGCTGCATCCGCAGCGTCTCGTAGCCCGGCAGGGTCTCGAAGGCGGTGTCGTAGGCCCCCTGGGCCCGCGGCTCCGCCGCCGCCACCTCGACCGGCGCCGCGGCCTTGCCGCGCACATCGGCGATCAGCGACCGCAGCGCGGCGTCGGACAGGCGACCCTTGCTCATCCCAGCACCCGGCGGGTGGTCTTGGCCCGGTCACGGACGGCCTCGCGCACCAGCACGGCTGTGTCCTCCTCCAGGTCGGTCTCCAGATGCCTGGCCAGCAGTTGCGCCGCCTCGGTCGGCGGCGCCGTCTCCTCCGGCGCGGGGGCCGTGGCGCCGCCGCGCAGCCGGGCGACGATGCGGCCGCTCAGCTCGTTCAGCGTCAGCCCGGCGCCGATCGACAGGAAGGGCAGGTCGATGCCGTATCGGCCCTGCATCGCCGCGTCCAGCTCCAGCCCCATCAGCGAGTCCATGCCCAGCTCGGCGAAGGGCCGGTCGCCGTCGATATCGGCCGGCGGCATGCGCAGAATCCGCCCGATCTCGGCCAGCATGGTCTGGGTCACGATCGCCTGGGCCTCGGCATCGGTCCGGCCGGCGATCATCG
>NZ_JANX01000707.1 GCF_000767795.1 Inquilinus limosus MP06
ACGCGGTCGTGTAACCCGGCGCGGCGTCGGCCGCCGCCGCCGTCAGGGCCGTCATCGCCAGCCCGGCCGCAGCCGCCAGGGCGAGCTTCCATCTCATGATCGAACTCCAGGGAATGGATCCCCCTTCGTCCGCTTCAACGCGGCAGGCCCTGAATCCGGTCGCGCGGATCGGGGGGCGCGGCGCCGTGCCTCACCCCGCCACCTCGCTCAATGCACCGTCATCCCCTGCGCAGACACGGGATCTCTGGCCGTCGAGGAGATCCCGGTTCTGCGGCGCAACACTCCGTGCTGCGCCGCGCCCGGGATGACGAGATGGTGAAGAACCCTACGAACGGCTCGTGCGGATCACCCCACCCGCTGCGCCGCGTCCAGCGCGCGGGACAGGTCGCGCTCCAGATCCTCGATCCCCTCGAGGCCGATCGACAGGCGCACCAGCCCCTCGGTGATGCCCATGGCGGCGCGGTCCGCCGCCTCCATCGCCCGGTGGGTGGTGGTGGTCGGGTGGGTGGCGAGCGACTTGGTGTCGCCGAGATTGTTCGAGATGTCGAGCAGCTGCAGCGCGTTGAGGAAGGCGAAGGCCGCCGCCCGGCTGCCCAGGTCCAGCGAGACCAGCGTGCCGCCATTCTTCATCTGGCGCTTCGCCAGTTCGTGATGCGGGTGGCTCTCCAGCCAGGGATAGCGCACCGCCTTCGCGGCCGGATGCGCCTCGATCAGCTGCGCCAGGCGGTGGGCGCTGGCGACCTGGCGCTCGACCCGCAGGCCCAGCGTCTCCAGCCCCTTCACCAGCACCCAGGCGTTGAACGGCGACAGCGCCGGGCCGGTGTGCCGGTAATAGGGCAGGAAGTCGTCGGTCAGGAACTTCCTGTCCGCCAGCACCGCGCCGCCCAGCACCCGGCCCTGGCCGTCGATATGCTTGGTGGCGGAATAGATCACCACATCGGCGCCGAGCTCGAGCGGCTTCTGGCCGAGCGGCGTGGCGAAGACGTTGTCGATGAACACCTTGGCACCGGCGGCATGGGCGATCTTCGCCACCGCGGCGACGTCGACCAGATCCAGCGTCGGATTGGCCGGAGTCTCCAGGAACACCGCCCGGGTGTTCGGGCGCATCGCCGCCTCCCAGGCCTTCAGGTCGCCGCCGTCGACGAAGGTGGTGGTGATGCCGTAGCGCGGCAGGATGGTGCCGAGGATGACGAAGCAGGAGCCGAACAGCGCCCGGCTGGCCACCACATGGTCGCCGCCGCGCAGATGGCAGAACAGGGCGGTGAACACGCCCGACATGCCGCTGGCGGTGACGTGACAGCCCTCGGCCCCTTCCAGCAGGGCCAGGCGCTGCTCCAGCACCTCCAAAGTCGGGTTGCCGTAACGGGAATAGACGAAGCCCGGCTGGTCGCCGGTGAAGCGCGCTTCGGCCGCCTCGGCGCTGTCATAGACGAAGCCCGAGGTCAGGAAGATCGCCTCGGAGGTCTCGCCATAGGGCGTTCGTCGGACGCCGCCGCGGATCAGCGCGGTCTCGGGGCCGAATTCGTCTTCGCTCAGCTGCGGGGCTTCGTATCGATCCATTGCACCGACTCCTCGACCCGACCGGGAGGCGGCTGCGTGCGGGACCTGCGCGCACCCGACCTTTTAGCGGAGATTAACGTGGCCGCAAGCCGGTCGGCTCAAATCACCACGGGGGCCGCTATGAAGGCGGCTGATGCAAGACTTATCGGCAAAACGGCGATCGGGCAATGCGTTTCGGGCAATGCTGCCCTTCACCCCTCGGCCAGGGCGTAGAGCACGAAGGGCAGGTCGAGCCCCTCATAGAGCCGGCGATACTCCCGGCACAGGCGGAAGCCGCGGGATTCGTAGAAGCCGCGCGCCAGCCGGTTGTGGGCGAAGCTCTCCAGCGTCCGGCAGCCGCGCTCGACGGCGTCGGTCAGCAGCGCGGTGCCGGCCGACCGGCCCTGCGCCGCCGGGTCGACGAACAGCATGTCGAGATGCGATCCGGTCATCAGCGAGAAGCCGAGTGGCGTGCCCTCCGCATCCACGGCGATGCGCAGGTCGGGCAGCCGGGCGGCGAAGCGGCGGGCGAAGTCCTCCGGCCGCTTGCGGTCCAGGATCGTGGCCGGAAGAATGTGCTCGAAGGCGGCGCGGGTGCTGCGCCAGGCCACCTCGGCCAGGGCCGGCAGGTCCGCCGCCACCGGCGGCCGGACCGTCACCATCGTCCTCACCTCACCCATCATCCACCGCCGCGAAGCCTGGGATCGAGCGCGTCGCGCAGCCCGTCGCCCAGCAGGTTGAAGCCGAAAGACGCCAACAGGATGGCAAGGCCGGAGAAGATCGAGTCCCACGGCGACAGCAGCAGGTAGCCGCGCGCTTCGGCCAGCATGCGGCCTAGTGACGGCGTCGGCGGCTGGGTGCCGAGGCCGAGGAAGGACAGCGACGCCTCGACCAGGATGGCGGTGGAGAGCGACAGGCTGGCCTGGACCAGGATGACGCTGGCCAGGTTGGGCAGGACGTGGCGCCACAGCACCCGCCCCTCGCCCGCCCCGATGGCGCGGGCGCCCAGCACATACTGGCTGCCGGCCACCACCAGCGCCGGGCCGCGCAGGAGGCGGGCGAAGACCGGGATGTAGACCACGCCGATGGCCAGCGCCGTGGTCGTGGCCCCCGGCCCCAGCATGGCGACGATGCCGATCGCCAGCAGGATGATCGGGAAGGCGAACAGGATGTCCATCAGCCGCATGCCGGCGCGGTCGAGCCAGCCGCC
>NZ_JANX01000708.1 GCF_000767795.1 Inquilinus limosus MP06
TGGGACATCCCCGGCGCGGTCGACCGCGTGCCCTGGATCGGGCGCCGCAACGGCCGCGCCGGCGTCGCCGATTTCGTCCGCGCCCTGTGGCAGGGGATCGAGCCGATCCGCTTCGACGTCACCGCCGTCGCCGCCGAGGGCGACCGCGCCTTCGCCGCCGGCGCGCTGGAATCGCGGGCGAAGCGGACGGGCCGGATCATGCGCAGCGACTTCGTCATCGACGTCACCGTGCGCGACGGGCTGATCTCCCGCTTCCGGCTGCTCGAGGACAGCTTCGCGGTGGCCGAGGCCGTGGCCTGATCAGGACAAAAGTTCGACCGCGCTGCGGACCAGGGCGGCGGCGCCCAGGCCGATGCAGCGCTCGTCCGGCTGGTAGTCGGAGTTGTGCAGGTGGTCGTTGCGGCCGGGCTGGCTGGCGCCGACCCGCAGATGGAAGGACGGCACCCGCTCGGAGAAGAACGAGAAATCCTCGGCGCCGAAGCCCGGCGTGGTCTCGTGCACCACGTCGCCGAACTGCGCCCGCACCGCGGCGACCGACGCGTCCAGGATGCGGTTGTCGTTCATCAGCGGCGGCACGCCCAGCTGGTAGTCCAGCTCGCAGGTCACGCCCTGGGTCAGCTCGATGCCCTGCACGATCCGGCGGATCGCCGTCTCCGCCGCCGTCCGCGCCTCGGGCGACCGGGCCCGCACCGTGCCGCGCAGGGTGCAGGTGTCGGGGATGATGTTGTGGGTGGCGCCGCCGGCGATGCTGCCGACCGTCACCACCGCGCCCTGGGCCGGGTCGATGGTGCGCGACACCACGGTCTGCAGCTGGGTCACCAGATAGGCGGCGGCGACGATCGGGTCGGCCGCGTCCTGCGGCCGCGCCGCATGGCCGGACCGGCCGCGCACGGTGATGTCGAAGGTGTCGGCCGAGGCGGTGCTGGCGCCGCGCAGATAGCCGAATTCGCCGGTCGGCATGGTCGGGCTGTTGTGGAAGGCCAGCGCCATGTCGGCGCCGTCCGCCGCGCCGTCGACGATCATCGCCGCCGCCCCGCTCTCCGGCGTCTCCTCGGCCGGCTGGAACACCAGGCGCACCGACCCGCGCAGCCGCGGCGCCAAATCCTTCAGCACGGCGCCGACGCCGATCAAGGTCGCGGTGTGGATGTCGTGGCCGCAGGCATGCATCTTGCCGGGCACGGTGCTGGCGAAGGGCAGGCCGGTCATCTCCTGGATCGGCAGCGCGTCCATGTCGGCGCGGATCAGCAGGCAGGGGCCGGGGGCGCCGCCCTCGATCTCGGCGACGATGCCGGTGCGGCCGATGCCGGTGCGGTAGGGGATGCCGAGCCTGTCGAGCTCCGCCGCCACCACGCCGGCGGTGCGCTGCACCTCGAAGCCGATCTCCGGATGGGCATGGATGTCGCGCCGCACCTCGACCAAAGCGGGGGCGATGGCCTCCACCGCCGCGTCGATCGAGGCGCCGATGTCGTTGATGCCGCGCGTATCCATGGACGGGTCGAGCTCCCCTTGGCCGAGTGATGGGCGTCGGGTCGAGGGCAGCGGGGCCGGTCGGGCCGACGGGACTCGAGTCATTGCACCCGAAGGGGGCGGCGTCCACCCCCGCAATGCGCAGCCCAGGCCGCGCCTTTACATCGGGCGGGGCGGACCCCAGCTTGGCCGATGAGGGGCAGGCAGAACGGGAGCATGCGATGCGGGTGTTGGTTGTCGGCGCCGGGGCGACCGGCGGGTATTTCGGCGGCCGGCTGGCCCAGGCCGGCCGCGACGTCACCTTCCTGGTGCGGCCCGGCCGCGCCGCGGCGCTGCGGGCCGACGGCCTGCGCATCGTCAGCCCGCATGGCGACGCCACGCTGGCGCCGCGGCTGGTCACCGCCGATGCGGTCGACGGCCCCTATGACGCCGTGCTGCTGGCGGTGAAGGCCTATGGCCTCGCCGGCGCGATGGCCGACCTCGCCCCCGCCGTCGGGCCGGAGACGATGATCCTGCCGCTCCTGAACGGCATGCGGCACATGGACCTGCTGTCGGCGCGCTTCGGCTCCGCCGCGGTGCTGGGCGGCGTCTGCAAGATCGCCGGCACGGTCGATGCCGAGGGCCGGATCGTGCAGCTCGCCGGCTTCCACGAGCTGGCCTATGGCGAGCGCGACGGTACGCATTCGGCCCGCACCGACCGGCTCGATTCGGTGCTGCGCGGCGCCGGCTTCGACGCCCGGCTGACGGCGGAGATCGAGCGCGAGATGTGGGAGAAATGGGTGATGCTGGCGGCGCTCGGCGGCATCACCTGCCTGATGCGCGGCAGCACCGGCGAGGTGGTGGCCGCGCCCGGCGGCGCAGATTTCGCCGGCCGTTTCCTGGACGAGGTGGTGGCGGTGGTGAAGGCAGCTGGCACGCCGCCCGGCGCCGCCTTCCTGGCCAGCACCCGGGCCTTCCTGACCGAGCCGGGGGCCGGCCGCACCTCCTCGATGTATCGCGACCTGCAGCAGGGCGGGCCGATCGAGGCCGACCAGATCATCGGCGACCTGCTGGCCCGCGGCCGGGCCGCCGGGCTCGACACCCCGCTGCTGGCCCTGGCCGCGACCCATCTCGCCGTCTATCAGCAGCGCCTGGCCGGCGGGTAGAGCGAGGCGCGTAGAGCGGGATGAGTTCAGGCCGGATCTCGACGTCAGCGAGTCGTTGCCTCTCCCGTTTACGGGAGAGGTCGGAGGCGCGAAGCGGCTCCGGGTGAGGGGAGGGCGTCGAGGCCGGGACC
>NZ_JANX01000709.1 GCF_000767795.1 Inquilinus limosus MP06
GCAGGGTGCTGCCGCCGGCCAGGGTCACGCTGCGGGCGGCGCGGTCGATCGCCGTCACCTCGGTGCCCAGGATCAGCTCGATCCCCAGGGTGGCGGCGCGGTCGCGGTCCAGCACGGTGGCCGGCTCCGCCTCGGCCAGCAGCGCCGCCTTGGACAAAGGCGGGCGCTCATAGGGCGGGCGCGCCTCCGCGCCGATCAGCGTGACCGGCCCGTCCCAGCCCTGCTCGCGCAGGGTGATCGCCGCCCGCGCCCCGGCCTCGCCGGCGCCGACGATCACCATCCCGGCCATCCGCCTAGGACCCGGCCCGCAGATAGACCCGGCCGCCCTCGACCTTGACCGGGAAGGTCCGCAGCGCGGCGCAGACCGGCGGGCTCAGCGCCTCGCCGGTGGTGAAGTCGAAGCGGCCATTGTGCAGCGGGCATTCGATCACCGTGTCCATCACCAGCCCGTCGGCGAGGTGGACGAACTCATGCGTGCACAGCCCGTCGGTGGCGAAGTAGCGGTCGTCCCCGGTGCGGTAGATGGCGAAGGTCGCGCCGCCGTGATCGAAGCGGATCACGTCCTCCGGGTCGATGTCGTCCACGGCGCAGGCGTTGATCCAGGCATCCTCGGCCATGACCGTCCTCCCTCTCGCTGTGCTATTCCGCCGGCACCGCCCGGGCGGTGCCCAGCGCGGGGCCTGGCGAGGCCCCGGCCGGCAGGGTCCGGACCGCATGATAGCGCGGATCGCGCCGCTGTCGGATCAGGGTCGGGATGATCTCGCGATACGCCGCCCAGCAGCTCGGATAGGGCGGCGGGCAGTCATGCTTCATCGCCGCGTGCAGCTTCGGCAGCGCGTGATAGGGCACGGTCGGGAACATGTGGTGCTCCACATGATAGTTCATGTTCCAGTACAGGAACCGGAACACCGGGTTCATGTAGACCGTGCGGCTGTTCAGCCGGTGGTCCAGCACGTCCTCGGCCAGGCCGGCATGCTGGGTCAGGCCGAAGAACAGGGTCATGCCGCCGCCATAGAGGGTCGGCAGCCCGACCAGCATCGCCGGCAGGATGCTGCCGAAGGCCAGGCAGGCGGCGATCACCGCGGCGAAGATGGCCAGGTAGATCCGCGCGACCAGGACCACCTTCCGCCGCTCCATCTGCGGGATGAAGGTCTCCTCCTCCGCCGTCAGCCGGCCGGCCGCGTGCACGAACAGCTTGCGGATCGCGACCTGGCTGGCCTTCAGCATGAAGATGTTGAGGGCGATCTTCAGCAGGCTGGGCGGGCGCTGGGCGGCGATCTCGGGGTCGCGGCCGACGATGATGGTGTCGGTGTGGTGCCTTGTGTGGCTCCAGCGCCAGACCGTCGGCTCGCGCAGGATCATGAAGCAGGCGATGTGGTAGACGGCGTCGTTCATCCACCGCGTCTTGAAGGCGGTGCCGTGGCCGCATTCGTGCCAACGGCTGTCCGAGGCCGAGCCGTACAGCACGCCATAGGCCAGGAAGAACGGCACGGCCCACCAGCTGCCCCACAGCGCGGCACCGAGCCCGCCGGTGACGGCCAGCGCGGCGAACCAGATCAGGGTGTCGCGGATCGCCGGCCCGTCCGACCGGCGCATCAGCTCCTTGAGATCCTTGCGCGGGATCGGGCAGGCATACCAGGCGGCGCCGGCCAGCCCGGCCTCGACCGCCCTCTGCGCCTCCGCCCCGACCAGGCTGTAGTCCCTCCGGCCGATCTCCCCGGGCATCGCATCCTCCGCCTTGCCCCGCCTATCGCGGGTTGGGAAGGAGCGTAATCCGGGGGCGCAACGGCCTCAACGGAGGGGGTGGAGAATCTATCCGTTTCCATCACGGGGCGACGGCGACGGTGATGGATTGTTGCCGCCGCCCGTCAGCCCGGGTCGACATTCTCCGGGACGTAGATCCGGAACGGCAGTACGCGTTGGCGCAGCCCGGCCGGCGGGTCGCCCGCCGTGGCCTCGACCATCGCGGCGACAGCGGCGGCGCAGAACTCGTCGACCGGCAGGGCCAGCACGGTGCTGACGATGCCGTCGATCAGCGCCGCCCGGGTCGCCTCCGTCAGCTCGTTGCAGACCACGGCGAGGCCGGTGCGGTCCTCCTCGCGCAAGGCGCGGATGATGCCCTCGCGCCCGCCGCCGGCGTCGTACAGCCCGACCAGGTCGGGGTATCGCTGCAGCAGCTCCAGGGTGAAGGGGTAGGCGACCGCGGGGTCGTCGAGGTTCACCGCGGTCTCCAGCAGCTGGAAGTCGCGGGCGTGCTCGCGGAAATACGACCGGAAGCCGATCTCGCACATCTCCTGGCCCAGATAGCGATGGCTGCCGACGAAGACGGCGACCCGTCCCGGCCGCGCCGCCGTGCGCGCCACCAGCCAGGCGGCGGTCCGCCCCAGCTTGCGGCTGTCCAGGCCGACATAGCCGGCCCGGTCCGGCGCCGAGAGGTCGGAGAGCAGGGTGAAGACCGGCACGCCGCGGGCGGCCAGGTCCGACACGGCCCTGGTCACATGGGGATGGTCGACCGCCACGCAGGCAACGGCGTCGCAGCGGCCGCCCAGGCGCAGCAGCTCGTCGGCGATCCGCCGGGGCGCCAGCTCGTCGACATACACGACCGTGGCCTCGCCGCGGACCTCCCGCGCTTCCGCCGCCGCGCGGACGGCGGCAGCCCCGATCGCCTGGTAGAAGGCGTCGCCGCTCTTCTGCAGCAGGAAGCCGAAGCGCCGGCGCGGCCGGGTGGCGGCCAGCAG
>NZ_JANX01000710.1 GCF_000767795.1 Inquilinus limosus MP06
GGGCCGGACGGGGAGGGCAGCACCTTCGCCCCCGCTTTGGTCGAGTCCCTGAAGACGCTGACCTACGACCAGTTCCTCGAAACCGTGGTCAACGGCAAGCAGGAGGTCGGCACGGCGAACGACAAGAAGATGCCGGCGCTGGGGTCGGACCCCAACGTGATGTGCTACATCAACGACATCTACGCCTATCTCAAGGCCCGGTCCGACGGCGCCGTGGGGCGCGGCCGGCCGGCCAAGTTCGAAAAGAAGTCCAAGGACTATGCCGACGCGGAGAACGCCTGCATGGGGACGCCCGGTTGAAGTGCCCGCCATGACGCCCCTTCTGCGGCGCGCCGCGGCGCTGGCCTTCCTGGCCGGCGCCGTTCTGCTGTCCGCCTCCGCCCCGTCGCGCGCCGACCCGCCGCGGCCGGAGGCGGTCGACCGATCGGCGCTGCGCGTCTGCTCCGACCCCGCCAACCCGCCCTTCTCGAACGACAAGGGCGAGGGCTTCGAGAACAAGATCGCCGAGCTGCTGGCCGCCAAGATGGGCGTGCCGCTGCGCTACACCTGGTTTCCGAACTCCGTCGGCTTCCTGCGCATGACGCTGCGGGCGCGGCGCTGCGACCTGGTGATGGGCATCGTCGTCGGCGCCGAGCTGGTGCAGAACACCAATCCCTACTACCGCTCCGGCTACGTGCTGGTGACCCGGCGGGCGGACAATCTCGCCGACCTCAGCGGCCTGGCCGATCCGCGGCTGCAGACGCTGCACCTCGGCATCACCGCCGGCACGCCGCCGGCCAACCTGGCGGCGCGCGACGGGCTGATGGTGCAGGCGCGGCCGTATCCGCTCTATGTCGACAGCCGGTACGACGCGCCGGGCAAGCAGATGATCGAGGATCTGGCCAACAAGACGATCGACGTCGCGGTGCTGTGGGGCCCGATCGCCGGCTATTTCGCCAAGCAGCATGGCGACGCGCTGGTGGTGACGCCGCTCTTGAACGAGCCGAAGGACACCAAGCTGGATTTCTACATCACCATGGGCGTGCGGCCCGGCGAGAACGAGTGGAAGAACCAGATCAACCGGCTGCTGCGCGAGAACAAGGACGAGATCACCGCGATCCTCAAGGATTACGGCGTGCCGATGCTGGACGCGCGCGGCCAGCCATTGCCATGATGCCGACCCGCCGGCTGCTGGGCCTCGCCGCACTGGCCCTCTGCCTGGCCGCCGGCCACGCCCCGGCCCAGACGGTGGCGGAGCCCGACGGCTACCGCATGGAGGCCTACCGCGCGCCGACCCCGGCGACCCTGAAAGGGGCCATGGTGGTCGACGCCGCGGCGGTGGAGGCGCTGATGCGCCGCGGCCCGGTGCTGCTGGTCGACGTGCTGCCGCAGCCGCCGCGGCCGGACAAGCTGCCGCCGGAGACGCTGTGGCGGCCGCCGGAGCGGCGCGACATCCCGGGCAGCGTCTGGCTGGCCAACACCGGCTACGGCGCGCTGTCGGCGGAGATGGAGGCGTATTTCCGCGACTCCCTGGCGGCGCTGACCCTGGGCGACCGCGCCCGGCCGCTGGTATTCTACTGCGATGCCGAGTGCTGGATGTCCTGGAACGCCGCCCGCCGGGCGGTGGCCGAGGGTTACACCGCGGTGCACTGGTTCCCCGGCGGGGTGAAGGAGTGGGCCGACGGCGGCCGTCCGACCCTGCCGAACGCGCCGCTGCCGGTGAAGTAGAGGCAGGTCGCCCTCCCACAATCCCGATTTGTCATCCCCGCGAAAGCGGGGATCTCGCTGCGCCCGAACCGGATAGAGATTCCTGCTTTCGCGGGAATGACGATAGGGGATAGGCGATAACGAGCTTCGGGGTCCGCCACGACTCGCGGCGGGTGCGCGACCCGAAGGCAATTCAACGCTTCGCCGTCCGACGCCTCAGTTCCTCGAGAACCTGGTCGCTGTCGAGAAGGCTCGACGGATTGGCCTTGGCTTCGTCATAGGCGGCCACGACTTCGGTGCGCAGCCATTTCTCAAGCGCCTGATCGCGGGCCTGAAGTGCGCGCAGACCGTCGCGGATCACCTCGCTCTCGCTGGCATATTCGCCCGAGGCGACCTTGGCCCGGACCATCTCCGCCATCTCGTTCGGCAGCGTGACGCTGGACTGCTGGGTGGTGCGCCACTGCGCCTCCGATCCTGCTGAATAGGATGGAGCACTATCACGGATCCGGCGTGGATGCAGTCAGGCGCGGTCGGCCGGGTCGTCCGCCGGTGCCGCCACCGCTAGCCCGGGGTCGAAGCGCAACAGGGCGTCGACGATGGCGTCGATCCGCGGGTCCTCCGGGTCGCGCGGATGCGGCAGCTCGATCCCGCGCTGCAGCGACACGCGCCCCGCGCCCTCGGCCAGCACCACCACCCGGTCGGCCAGCAGCACCGCCTCGCGCAGGTCATGGGTGACCAGCAGCACGGTCGGCCGGCGCCGGCGCCAATGGTCGGCCACCAACGCCCGCATCCGACCGGCCAGGGCATGGTCGAGCGACACCAGCGGTTCATCCAGCAGCAGCAGGTCGGGGTCGACCAGCAGCGCCCGGGCCAGGGCGGCGCGGCGCTGCATCCCGCCGGAAAGCTGGCCCGGATAGGCGTCCTCGCTGCCGCCCAGCTCCACCGCCTCCAGCAGCCGGCGGGCTCCGGCCTCGGCCTCCCGCCCCGCGACCAGCAGCAGGTTGTCCAG
>NZ_JANX01000711.1 GCF_000767795.1 Inquilinus limosus MP06
GGGCCAGCGGCCCGGTGACATTGGTGGTGGCGGAGATGCAGCCGGCGAAGCCGCGCGCCTTTGCCATGCCGAGCGTCGCCTCGGAGCTGGGGAACACCGCGATGTCCGGCACCCGCTTCGCCAGCTCGGTCGAATAGGCGATGTCGCCTGAGGAATCCTTCAGGCCCAGCAGCGTGTCCGGATGCCGCTCGGCCAGCGCCGCCACCACCTCGATCGGCCAGGGCACGCCGGTGTTCTGCGGGATGTGATACAGGTAGAGGCCCAGCCCCTCGCCGCCGACCTGCGCGATCACCGTGTCGACGTAAGCGACCAGGCTCTCGTCGTCGATGCCCTTGTAGTAGAAGGGCGGCAGCAGCAGCGCGCCGGCGAAGCCGAAGGCCTTGGCCGCCAGGGTCAGCCGCACCGCATCCTCCAGCGCCGAGGCGCCGGTGCCGACCATGAAGCGCTCCATCGGCAGCCCGGCCTCCGCCACCGCCCGCATCGCCGCCAGGCGCTGCTCGACCGAGAAGGACGTCGCCTCGCCGGTGGTGCCGAGCAGGTTCACCGCGTCGCAGCCGCCGTCATTCAGCAGCCAGCGGCAATGCGCCGCCAGCTTGGCGTGGTCGATCGAGAGGTCTCCGCGCAGCGGCGTGGCGGCGGCGGCGATGACGCCGGAGAGCTTCGGCATGGCAGAAACCTTCATTCAGCCGGCCTTGCGGCCGGGCACCAGGAAGTCGAAATCGCAGCCCTCATCGGCCTGCAGCACGCTGTCGTGGAACAGCCGGGCATAGCCGCGGTCCGGCGCCGGCTTCGGCGGCGGCGCCTCGGCGGCGCGGCGGGCCAGCTCGGCGTCGTCGACCAGAAGGTCGAGGCGCCGGCCGGCGGTGTCGAGCCGGATGCGGTCGCCGGTGCGGACCAGGGCCAGCGGCCCGCCATCCGCCGATTCCGGCGTGATGTGCAGCACGATGGTGCCGAAGGCGGTGCCGCTCATCCGCGCGTCGGACAGGCGGACCATGTCCTTCACCCCCTGCTGCGCCAGCTTGCGCGGGATCGGCAGGTAGCCGGCCTCCGGCATCCCGGGCGCGCCCTTCGGCCCGGCGCTGCGCAGCACCAGCACGTCGTCGGCCGCGACGTCGAGGTCCGGGTCGTCGACCCGCGCCGCCATGTCCTCGACCGACTCGAACACCACCGCCCGGCCGGTGTGCTGCAGCAGGGAAGGCGTCGCCGCCGACTGCTTGATCACCGCGCCGCGCGGGCACAGGTTGCCCTGCAGCACCGCCATCGCGCCCTGGGCCTTCAGCGGGTTCGACCGCGGCCGGATCACCGATTCGTCCCGCCATTCGCCCGGCCTGGGCAGCGTGTCGGCCAGGGTGCCGCCGGCCACGGTCGGCACGGTCAGGTCCAGGAGGTCCTTCAGCTCCGCCAGCAGATGCGGCACGCCGCCAGCGTGGTGGAAATGCTCCATGTATTGCGCGCCGGAGGGCTTCAGGTCGATCAGCACCGGCGTCTCGCGCCCGATGCGGTCGAACTCGGCATAGTCGATCGGCTGGCCGACGCGGCCGGCGATGGCCGCCAGATGGACCAGGCCGTTGGTCGACCCGCCCACCGCCTGCAGCGCCGTCATGGCGTTGCGGAAGGCGCCGGGCACCAGGATCTCGGACGGGCGCGGCCCGCCGGTCACCGCCATCCGCGCCGCCGCCTGGCCGGTGGCCTCGGCGCAGCGGATGCGGTCGGCATGGGTGGCCGGGATGGCGGCGGCGCCGGGCAGCGACAGGCCCAGCGTCTCGGCGATGATCGCCATGGTGCTGGCGGTGCCCATCACCATGCAGGTGCCGACCGAGGGGGCGAGGCGGCCATTCACCGCCTCGATCTCCTCATCATCGATCTCGCCGGCGCGGTAGCGGCCCCACAGCCGGCGGCAATCGGTGCAGGCGCCCAGCACCTCGCCCTTGTGGTGGCCGACCACCATCGGGCCGGTGGGCAGCACGATCGCCGGCAGGTCGGCGCTGGCCGCCGCCATGATCTGGGCCGGCACGGTCTTGTCGCAGCCGCCGATCAGCACCACCGCATCCATCGGCTGGGCGCGGATCATCTCCTCCGTGTCCATCGCCATCAGGTTGCGCAGGAACATGCTGGTGGGGTGGGCGAAGGATTCGTGGATCGAGATGGTCGGGAAGGCCATCGGCATGCCGCCGGCCAGCATCACCCCGCGCTTCACCGCCTCGACCAGCTGCGGCACGTTGCCGTGGCAGGGGTTGAAGTCGCTGCCGGTGTCGACGATGCCGATGATCGGCCGGTCCAGCGCGTCGTCGGAATAGCCCATGGCCTTGATGAAGGCCTTGCGCAGGAACAGCGAGAACCCGGCATCGCCGTAGCTGGTCAGCCCCTTCCGCAGGCCGCGCTTGTCCATCGTGATCTCTCTCGCTGGCGGGCCGGGCCTACCGGGAGGCGCGGCATGGGCCGGACGGTAGGCCGCCGCCCGGGATTGTCAATGCTCCTTGTCATACAACTTCGTCACGCGGCAGGCCCCCTCGGCCAGGGCCCGGCGCAGCTCCGGCGGCTCCAGCACCTCGACCAGGTCGGTGAAGCCCAGCAGCAGCCGGGCGGCATGGCCGATGCCCTCGATCGGCACCGTCGCCCGCCGCCAGCCCTCGGCATCCGGCTCCGCCCGCTGCACCGCCTCCGCCGCGTCGGCACCCAGCCGGTCGATCAGC
>NZ_JANX01000712.1 GCF_000767795.1 Inquilinus limosus MP06
GTCGCCGGCAGCACGTTCAGCGCGCTCAGATGGTCGGGCGCCAGCGTCGCCAGCATCACGTCGCGGGCGCGGATGCGGATGCGCACCGGACTGCCAGCCGGCCGCTCGATCCGCGGCACGGTCAGAAATCCGGCGGCGACGCGCAGCCGTGTCAGCTGCCAGCGATCGTCATGGTCTTCGACCACGGCCTCCAGCACCGCGCCGGCCTCGGCCCGCGGGAACAGGTCGGCCCGGCCCATCACCTCGCGCAGCGGCCCGGATGCTGCAACCCGGCCCTCGGCCAGCACCACCAGCGTGGCGGCCAGCCGGGTCACCTCGGCCATGGCGTGGCTGACATAGACGATCGGGATCCGCGCCTCATCGCGCAGCCGCTCGACATACGGCAGGATCTCGGCCTTGCGCGCCTCGTCCAGCGCCGCCAGCGGCTCGTCCATCAAGAGGAGGCGCGGGCTGGACAGGAGCGCCCGGCCAATCGCCACGCGCTGCTTTTCGCCGCCCGACAGCCCTGCCGGCCGCCGCTCCAGCAGCGCGCCGATGCCCAGCAACTCGACCACCCGGCCGAATTCGGCGCCTCGGTCGGCCTTCGGCGTGAACCAGTGGCCGTAGAGCAGGTTCTGCCGCACCGTCAGGTGCGGGAACAGCCGGCCCTCCTGGAAGACATAGCCGATGCGGCGGCGATGCGGCGGCAGGAAGATGCGGCGTTCGGTGTCGACCAGCGGGCGGCCGTCGACCACCACCCGGCCGTGCTGCGGCCGCACCAGCCCGGCGATGACGTTGACCACCGAGGTCTTGCCCGCGCCGGAACGGCCGAACAGCGCCGTCAGCCGGCCCTCGCTGCGGAAGCCGATGTCCAGCGCGAAATCGCCCTGGCGGTGGCGGATCTCAACCTCTAGCCCGTATCTCTCACACTGCATGCGACCTGCGTTCCCTTGCGGCGAGGTGGATGCGGCTCCGGGCGGCGAAGATCGTATCAAGATATACGGTCGAGCCGCCCGGGGCCGCAGGCGCCCGCCGCAAGGCAACCCTCCGGGCCGGTTGAAGACACCGGCAGGGGGCGTCGCCGCGCTTGCCCGATGCGCTGCATCGCGCCGCGCGCGGCTCCTGCCCTGCCGGCGTCTTGAACCGGCGCAGGCCGCATGCAGTGTGAGAGATATGGGCTGTGCTCATGTCGCGTGCACCCGGACACCGGCCCGGCGCGCCATGATCTCGGAGGCGAGGAGGGCGGCCATGGCGATGACGACCGAGACCAGGGTCAGGCGCAGCGCGCCGATGTCGCCGCCCGGCACCTGGGTGAAGGTGTAGATCGCCGAGGGCAGGGTCTGGGTCTCGCCCGGGATGTTGGAGACGAAGGTGATGGTGGCGCCGAACTCGCCCATCGCCTTGGCGAAGCACAGGATGGCGCCGGCGATCACCCCGGGCAGGATCAGCGGCAGGGTGACGGTCAGGAACACCCAGGCGGGCGAGGCGCCCAGCGTTCCGGCCGCCGCCTCGAGCCGCCGGTCCACCGCTTCGATCGACAGGCGGATGGCGCGGACCATCAGCGGGAAGCCCATCACCCCGGCGGCCAGGGCGGCGCCGGTCCAGCGGAAGGAGAAGACGATGCCGACTTGGGCCAGGACCGAGCCGATCGGGCCCATCTTGCCGAACAGCAGCAGCAGGATATAGCCGGTGACCACCGGCGGCAGCACCAGCGGCAGGTGGACCACGCCGTTCAGGATCGACTTGCCCCAGAATCGGCCGCGGGCCAGGGCCAGCGCGACCAGCACGCCGAGCGGCAGGCTGACCGCGGTGGCCCACAGCGAGACCTTCAGGCTGAGGAGGATCGCGGCCAGCTCGTCAGGGGTGAAGTCGAACACTTGCGCTTTCTCATGCCGGGCAGCCCATGCTGTCATTGCCGGGCTTGACCCGGCAATCCCGGGGCCGCCAGGAACTGTTCTTGAAAGCCCCTGGATCCTCGGGTCAAGCCCGAGGAACACGGTTGGAGCGGGAGCCTTCCGTTACTGCGCCAGGACGGTGAAGCCCTGCTTCTCGAACAGCGGCTTGGCGGCGGCCGATTTCAGGTAGTCGACGAAGGCCCGGGCCTCGGGCTTGGTGCTGCCGGCCAGCACCGCCACCGGGTACAGGATCGGCGGGTGGCTGTCGGCCGGGAAGGTGCCGACGATCTTCACCCCCGCGTCGGCCGCGGCATCTGTCTGATAGACGATGCCCAGCGGGGCCTCGCCGCGCGACACCAGCGCCAGCGTGGCGCGGACATTCTCGGCCTGGGCGATCTTGTTTTTGACCGATTCCCAGACCCCCAGCTTCTCCAGCGCCGCCTGGCCGTATTTGCCGGCCGGCACCGCCTTGACGTCGGCCATGGCCAGGCGGCCGTCGCCGATCGCCTTGGCCAGCTCGAAATTCGGGCCGATGGTCAACTGCACCGTCGAATCCTTCGGCGCCACCAGGACGATGCGGTTGCCCAGGAGGGTCGACTGCGTCTCCGGCCTGATCAGCTTGCGGTCGGCCACGTACTTCATCCAGTCCAAATCGGCCGAGATGAAGACGTCGGCCGGCGCCCCGGCCTCGATCTGCTTCGCCAGCGCCGAGCTGGCGGCGTAGGAGATGGTGGCCTTGTGCTTGGACTCGGCCTGCCAGCGGGTGTTGATGTCGTCCAGCGCGTCCTTCAGGCTGGCGGCGGCGAAGACCGTG
>NZ_JANX01000713.1 GCF_000767795.1 Inquilinus limosus MP06
CTTCAGCGCGGCCGCGCGCAGCAGGGCGCGGTCCTCCAGCGGCTCGTCGGCGGGGAACGCCCCGGACCGGGTGGCGGCGGTGGCGCCGTGGCAGATCAGGGTCAGGCGGGTCGGCATCGGCGGGACCGTTCGGCGGCGGGGCTTGCCACAGCAGGAAAGCACGATGCGCCGCCCGCCGGCAGCGGCTTCGATTGACAGAAGCCGGGCCGGGACCCATGCTGCGCCGGTTCGCCATGGATGCGGAAGCCGGTGCAATTCCGGCACGGTCGCGCCACTGTGACCGGGGCGGCGTCTCCGACGCGGTTCCGGGAGTCAGACCCCGTCATGGCCCGGGTGCACATCAGCGGGACGCGAATCCCAGGGGAGCGCTATCATGTCCGACATCACCGCCGCACGGCCCATTTCCGTTCCCGTCGGGCCGATCCCCGTCGGCGAGGTGCTGCCCTGGGCGGTGTTCGCCGGGCTGATCCTGCTGCTGGCGGTGTATTTCGTCGGCGCCGAGCAAGGCGCGACCGCGATCTTCTCCGGCAGTGCCGTCCACGAATTCGTGCATGACGGGCGCCACCTCCTCGGCTTCCCCTGCCACTGAGGCCAACCGTCATGGTTGGAAGCCTGTTGCTGCGCGGCATGCTGGTCGGCGTGCTGGCGGGGCTGCTTGCCTTCGGCTTCGCCCGGATCTTCGGCGAGCCGCAGGTCGACCGGGCCATCGCCCTGGAAGGCGCGCTGGGCCATTCGCATGACCATGGCGGCCATGACCACGCCGCGGCCCCGGCCGCCGAGCCGGAGGAGCCGGAGCTGGTCAGCCGCGAGACCCAGGCCGGGCTGGGCCTGCTGACCGGCGCCGTCGTCTACGGCGCCGCGGTCGGCGGGCTGTTCGCGCTGGTCTTCGCCTTCGCCTATGGCCGGGTCGGCCGGCTCGACGCCCGCGCCACCGCGGCGCTGCTGGCGCTTGGCGCCTTTATCGCGCTGGTGGTGGTGCCCGATTTGAAATACCCGCCCAACCCACCCGCGGTCGGCAATGCGGACACGATCGGCGAGCGCACCGGCCTGTTCTTCATCATGCTGGCGATCTCGGTCGCGGTCCTGGTGCTGGCGGTGAACCTCGCCCGCGGCCTGGCCCGGCGCCATGGCGGCTGGACCGCCGGGATGATCGCCGGCGCGGTCTATATCGCCATCATCGCGATCGCGCAGGTCGCGCTGCCGGCGGTGAACGAGGTGCCGGAGGGCTTCCCGGCCGACCTGCTGTGGCAGTTCCGCATCGCCTCGCTGGGCATGCATGCGGTGCTGTGGACCACGATCGGCCTGGCCTTCGGCGCCCTGGCCGAGCGGTCCTTCGCCCGCCGCGGCGGCGGGCGCCTGGCCTTCTCGCGCTGAGGGCCTGGATCTCTTCGAAAACCAATCAAAACTGTCATGCCCGGGCTTGACCCCGGCATCCAGAAACTGTCGACATCCTCTGGATTGCCGGGTCAAGCCCGGCAATGACACATAGGGGAAGTGCTTGGTTTTGGCTTTCTAACCCGCCGGAACCGCGGCCGGCAGCAGATCCGAGAACCGCCTGAGCCGGGCCGAGTCCTCCACCGGGACGGCGCGGCCGGTGCCCCAGTCGACGATGCGGCAGGGCACCGCGGCCGCGCGGGCGCAGGCCAGGTCGATGCCGGTGTCGCCGACATAGACCGTCTCGCCCGGCGCCGCGCCCAGCAGGTCCAGCGTGTGCAGCAGTGGCCGCGGGTCCGGCTTCACATGCGGCGTGGTGTCGGCGCCCACCACCGCGGAGAGATGCGGCAGCAGCCCCAGCCGGTCCAGCACCTGCCGGGCCAGCGCCTCCGGCTTGTTGGTGCAGACGCCGAGCCTGACCCCGGCCGCCCGCAGCGCCGGCAGGGCGGTGGCCGCGTCGGCATAGAGCGTCGAATCCGCCACCGGCCGGGCGGCGTAGTAATCCAGATAGATCCGGGTGTCGCGGTCGACATCGGCGTCCGGCAGGCCCAAAGCGCGGTGCAGCTTGACCACCAGCATCCGCGCCCCCTCCCCCACCAGCGTCTCGATGAAGGCCGTCTCCTGCGCCGGGGCGCCGCGATCGGCCAGCATGCGGTTGACCGCATGGGCGATGTCGGGCGCGCTGTCGACGAGCGTGCCGTCGAGATCGAAGATGGCGGCTTTCATGCTGGACCTGCCTGCTGGGGGGACCGCGCCGGCCTAGCCGGTGATGAAGCGGTAGCGGCCCGTGACCGGAAAGTCGAGCAGCCGATCCTCCAGCCGCGCCCCGCCGCCGATGTTGTGCACCACCAGCGGCGCCCCACTGGGGCCGGCCTGGCCGGCGACGATGGCGATGTGCGGCAGGTTGCCCGGCAACATCTGCGTCACCAGGTCGCCCTCGGCGAAGCCGGCCGGCGCGGCGTCGGCCGGCAGCGCCCGGCCCCGGCGGCGGAAGAAGGTCTGCAGATTCGGCACCCGCCGGTGGTCGATGTTCGGGTCCGGCCGCGACAGGCCCCAGGCGCGGGGATACCGGGCGAAGTTCGCGCGCATGTCCTCATGCACCAGGCGCTGCAGGTCGATGCCGAAGGCGTCGCGATAGGCGCGGATGACGACATCGGTGCAGACGCCGCGGTCGCGCGGCACGTCCCCGCCCGGATAGTCCAGCCGGGCATAGGCGGGGTCGTAGGTCCACGGTGACGCCGATCTGGGCCT
>NZ_JANX01000714.1 GCF_000767795.1 Inquilinus limosus MP06
GCCGTCGCAGCCCGCCGCGGTGTCGCCCGCGGCACCGGCCGGGCAGCAGCAGCCCCCGGTGATCAGCGCCGATGAGCTGATCTACGACCAGACGCTCGGCCTCGTCACCGCTCGCGGCAAGGTGGAGATCCACCAGAATCACCAGATCGTGCGGGCCGACCAGGTCACCTACAACCAGAAGACCCAGGTCGTCGCCGCCAGCGGCCACGTCACCATGGTGCAGCCGGGCGGCGAGGTGATGTTCGGCGACTATGCCGAGCTGACCGACGACCTGAAGGACGGCTTCATCCAGCAGGTGTCGCTGATCCTGTCCGACAATTCGCGCATGGTCGGCAACAGCGCGGTGCGCGAGCGCGGCGAGGTCACCACCATCGACCGCGCGGTCTATTCGCCCTGCAATGTCTGCAAGGACGACCCGTCGCAGCCGCCGCTGTGGCAGATCCGGGCGGTGCGGGTGACCAACGACGCGGTGTCGAAGGACATCATCTACCACGACGCCTTCATCGACCTGTTCGGCGTGCCGCTGTTCTACACGCCCTACTTCTCGATGCCCGACCCCTCGGTCGACCGGCGCCAGGGCTTCCTGTTCCCGACCTTCGGCGCCACCTCCGATGTCGGGCCGTTCTTCGGGCTGCAATACTATTTCGACATCTCGCCAGACCAGGACGCCACGCTCGGCGCCATGATCACGCGCGATGCCGGCGTGGTGTTCAGCGGCGAGTACCGCAAGCGCTTCGACAAGGGCCTGATCACCCTCGACGGCAGCATCAACCAGAGCGGCTACAGCAAGATCCTGAACGACAATTCGGGACCGAACGGAACCAATCTCGACTTCCGGTCGCAGCAGGTGCGGTGGCACTTCTTCGGCACCGCCGCCTACGACTTCGACCAGAACTGGCGCTTCGGGGTGAACGTCCAGCGCACCTCGGACCGCAAATATCTCGACAACTTCAACATCTCCGGCGCCGACATCCTGCAGAGCCGGGCCTTCGCCGAGGGCTTCTACGGCCTGAGCTACATCTCGGTCGAGGCGCTGGACTGGCAGGACCTGCGGCAGCCGGGCACCGGCATCGGCAGCAAGGGCTTCTCGCCCACCATCCTGCCGTGGGCGCAGGCCAACTACGTCAGCGAGCCCAACGCCGTCCTGGGCGGCCAATGGTTCGTCAACGCCAGCGCCATCAGCCTGCTGCGCGACTACGACCCGGTGACCAGCGACCCCACCCGCGGCCTGGACACGCGGCGCCTGTCGACCCAGGTCGGCTGGCAGCGCGACTTCTACACCGACAGCGGCATCGTGCTGAACGCGCGCACCTATCTGCGCGGCGACCTGTACCAGTCGAGCGACGTGCCGGACGGCACCAAGGTGATCGACGGCGGGCCGGACGAGGTGGAGCTGAAGGACAATGTCGGCGCCGCCCGCCTGTTCCCGGTGGCGACGCTGACCGCGCGCTATCCCTTCGTCGGGCAGATCGGCAGCTACCAGCAATTGCTGGAGCCGATCGTCAGCTTCAGCGCCGCGCCGAAGATCAGCAACGGCAAGAAGATCCCGAACAACGACAGCGCCGACATCGAGTTCGACGAGATCAACCTGTTCAGCGAGAACCGCTTTCCCGGGCTCGACCGGGTCGAGGGCGGGCAGCACGTCTCCTACGGCTTCCGCTACGGCCTCTACGCGCCGGACGGCGCCTCCGCCACCTTCTTCCTGGGCCAGAGCTACCGGTTCGAGGAGGATGACGACTTCCCCGAGAGCTCCGGCCTGCGCGACAAGGTCTCGGACTATGTCGGCCGCGTCACCTTCCATCCGGGACCGTATCTGAACCTCGACTGGCGCTTCCGGCTGGACAAGGACAACTTCTACAGCCGCCGGCAGTTCGTCCAGGCCTCCGCCACGCCGCTGGACTGGCTGAACCTGAACGTCAATTACAGCCTGCTGGACGACAAGGGGCCGGACGACGACGGCAACACCTTCAACCAGCAACAGCTCGGCGCCGGCGGCAGCGCCAAGATCTCGGACTACTGGACGCTGTCGACCGGCCTGACCTACGACATCGAGGCCATGCGGCCGTTCACCTACAGCGCCGGCGCGCAGTACCAGGACGAGTGCTTCACCTTCGGCGTCACGGTGCAGCGCCGCTTCACCACCGCCGAGGACCAGAAGGAGGGCTATTCCTTCTTCCTGACGCTGAACCTGAAGAATCTGGGCGAGGTGCCGGTGAAGCTGAGCGGCGAGCAGAGCCGCACGCCGGGCGCCTAGCAGCCGGCCGATCTCAGGGATCACCCCGCCCCGGCGATCCGATGCGGGACCAGGGCAGGACGTAACCGACCCCGTCGCGCTGGCCGCGCTGCACCTCCACCGCATAGGCGCGGCGCAGATGGTCGTCGGTCAGGACGTCGTCCGGCGCGCCGTCGGCCAGCACCCGGCCGTCCTGCAGCAGCACCAGCCGGTCGCAGAACCGGCCGGCCAGCGCCAGGTCGTGCAGCACCACCAGCACCCCGGCGCCGGCCCGGGCGCGGGCCTGCAGCAGCTCCATGATCTGCAGCTGGTGGAACGGGTCCAGCGCCGCCACCGGCTCGTCCGCGAACAGCATCGGCGCCTCGACCGCCAGCGCCCGGGCGAACAGCACCCGCATGCGCTCCCCGGCCGACAGGGTGCCGACGGTGCGAAGCCGCAGATGCGCGGCGT
>NZ_JANX01000715.1 GCF_000767795.1 Inquilinus limosus MP06
TTTGTCCCGGCCGATGTGTTGGCGGTGGAGCGGACCGAGGCCGGGGCGCGCGCGACCATCGCTGATCGGGCTGACCGGGCCGTCCGGCGTGCTGCCGCGCCCCTATACCGACATGGTCAACAGCGAGCAGCGCAACCGGTCCCCGGCGCTGGCCGAGTTCCTGGACCTGCTGGCGCAGCGGCCGATCGCCCAGTTCGCCGATGCCGGGATCAAGTACCGGCCGCACCGGGCCGCCGCCGCCAACGCCCTGGCCGACCCGTCCACCGCTGCCGCCCCGGCGGACGGGCTGCGCGACGTCCTGCTGGCCCTGACCGGCTACGGCACGCCGCATCTGGCGCCGCGGCTGGCGGTCGGCACCGACCCGCTGCTGTTCTATGCCGGCCATTTCGGCGCCTGGCCGCGCTCCGCCGACCGGCTGGGCGCGCTGCTGTCCGACTGGCTGGGGCGGTCGGTCGAGGTCGAGCAGTTCGCCGGCGCCTGGCTGGCGCTGGAGCCGGGGCAGATGTCGGCGCTGCCGGCCGGGGACCGGCCGGGGCAGTTCTGCCAGCTCGGCGTCGACGCCGCGATCGGCAGCCGGTCCTGGGACGTCCAGGCGCGCATCATCCTGCATATCGGCCCGCTGGACCTGCCCGGCTTCGAGTCGATGCTGCCGGACCGCGACCTG
Source organism: Inquilinus limosus MP06 (assembly GCF_000767795.1). Classification (GTDB taxonomy): domain Bacteria; phylum Pseudomonadota; class Alphaproteobacteria; order DSM-16000; family Inquilinaceae; genus Inquilinus; species Inquilinus limosus_E. Next base: position 665 of record NZ_JANX01000715.1, read on the forward strand.
CTGCGCCGCATCGCCTCGCTGGTCCGGGCCTATCTCGGCTTCGAGACCGATTTCGCCATCAACCCGGTCCTGGCCGCGGCCGCGGTGCCGCCGCTGGGATCTCCGCCGCGGCGCCGCCGCGCCTGGGCTGGAACAGCTGGCTGCCGACCGGCGAGGCCCGCCGCGACGACGCGACCGAAGCCCTGTTCGAGGCCGGCCTGATCGAGCAGTTGGGAGAGACTGGATGAGCTGGAACGGCGGCTACGTCACCGACGTGGCCTACACCACCGGATACTACGCGCCGCAGACGCCGGGCCATATAGCCCTGGCCTGCCTGATGGGGAACGTGCTGCCCGGCTTCGCCCGCGACCCGGACCGGCTGACCTATCTCGAGCTCGGCTGCGGCCGCGGCCGCGGCGCGCTGTGCCTGGCCGCCAGCAACCCCGGCTGGCGGGTGATCGCCGTCGACTTCATGCCGGCGCACATCGCCGAGGCGCGCGAGCTGGCGGCGGATGCCGGGATCGGCAATATCGAGTTCATCGAGGCCGATATCGCGACCCTCGACCCGGACACGCTGCCGGAGGTCGATGTCGCCAGCGCCCATGGCCTGTGGAGCTGGGTGTCGGACGAGGTGCGGGCCGGCATCGTGCGGCTGCTCGGCCGCCGGCTGCGGCCCGGCGGCGCCCTGCATCTCAGCTACAACGCGCTGCCGGCCTGGCAGGGCGTGCTGGGGCTGCAGCGCCTGATCCGGACGGCCGGCGAGCGGATCGACGGGCGCAGCGACCGCAAGGCGGCAGGGGCGATGGAGCTGGTGAAGGCCCTCGGCGAGGCCGGCGCCTTCCACCTGGACCAGAGCGACCTGGTCCGGGTGCTGAAGAAGGACCTGCCCGGGATGCCGCCGGAATACCTGGCCCATGAATACATGAACGCGGACTGGCGGCCCTGCTTCCATGCCGATGTCGCCGCCGCGCTGGGCGACGCCAAGCTGGACTACGTCGCCTCCGGCGAGATCCTCGAGAACTTCCCCGATCTGATGCTGACCGCCGAGCAGCGCGCGGTCATCGGCAGGACCGAGGATGCCGGGCTGCGCGAGCTGATGAAGGACATGTGCCTGTCGCGCAGCCTGCGGCACGACATCTTCGTCCGCGGGCCGCGCGGGATCAGCGGCAAGGCGCGCGACGCCGCGCTGACCGGGCTGTGGCTGACGCTGACGCGCCGGGCCGAGGACTTCAGCTACGCGGTCAACATGCCGGCCGGGAAGGCGGAGCTGGAGCGGGCCTTCTACGAGCCCGTCGTCGCCGCGCTGGCCGAGGGGCCGCGGCGGGTCGGCGACCTGCTGGCGCTGCCCGGGGTGGTCGGCAAGCGCGACAACCCGGCGGAGCTGGTCGGCATGCTGGTCGGCACCGGGCAGGCCGTGACCCTGGCCCGGCCCGAGGCCGAGATCGGCGAGGAAGCGGCCCGGCTGAACAGCCGGGTCGCCGCCCGCATCCTGCAGAACGGCGACCCGCCGCATGGCGCCCTGGCCAGCCTGCGGCTTGGCAGCGGCCTGCGCTGCGGCGGCAACGACACGCTGGCGACGGCGATGATCGGGCGCTTCGGCCTCGACGCGCCGGTGGAGCGCTGGGCCGAGGCGCTGGGCCTGCCGCCCGAGGGCGAGGAGCGCGACCGCTTCCTGCGCGAGGCGGAGGAGACGCGCGAGCGCCGCGGGCCGGTCTGGCGCCATGCGGGGATCATCTAGATGCAGACGACACGGAAAGGACGATCCATGCGGATCCGGCGATTCTCGGCCCTCCTGGCATCGGCGCTGCTGGCCCTGGCTCCGCGGCTGGCCGTGGCGGAGCCCGGCAAGGCCGCGCTGGTGATCGGCAACGGCACCTATCAGGGCGGGGCGTCGCTCGCCGCCTGCGGCCAGTCGGCGCGCGACGTCGCCGGATGGCTGCGGCAGCGCGGCTTCACGGTGGAGGAGGCGATCGACGCCGGCGCGGTCGCCATGCGCAGCGCCATCGGCAGCTTCGTCACCCAGGCCTCCGGC
>NZ_JANX01000716.1 GCF_000767795.1 Inquilinus limosus MP06
ATGCTGGGGGTTCGATCGGCGCCTGGCCGAGGCCTATGCCCGCAGCCTGTCCCACCGCCATACCCATCTGGTGGTCGGCCAGGGGCTGCTGCCGCATCTCTGGCGCCTCGGCTGCCTGCAGGGCCGCAGCTTCGACGTGCTGATGGAGCGCTGGCCGCTGGCGGCGATGCAGGCCCGGCTGGACCGGGCGCTGGCCCGCCGCCCCGAGAGCCCACCCTGGGCGACTACAGGGCGCCGGACGACATCGTCGCGGCGGAGACCGGGGCGTTGGCCGAAGCATCGCGCCTCTATACCCCGCATGCCGGCATCGCCGCCCGCTTCGCCGACCGGGCGGTGCATCTGGACTGGACGTTGCCGGAGACCGGTACGGCGCCACAGCCCGAGATCGGAGGCCGCACCATCCTGTTCCCGGCCTCGCCGCTGGGCCGCAAGGGCGCCTATGCGCTGCGCGACGCGGTCGAGGGGCTGGATATCGACCTGGCCGTCACCGGCCGGGCGCGCGAGCACGACAAGCCGTTCTGGCGCAACGTCTCGGCCCGGGCGCTGCCCGCGGGCGCCTGGCCCGACCCGATTGCGGCGGTGGTGCTGCCGGCCATCGTCGAGCACCAGCCGCGGGCGCTGCTGCGCGCCCTGGCGCTGGGCATCCCGGTGATCGCCACCGCCGCCTGCGGCCTCGACGCCGGTCCGGGCGTCACCCTCGTGCCGGAGGACGATCCGGCGGCGCTGCGCGAGGCCTTGCTGCAGGCCCTGGGCGACGCCCCGTGGCGACGTCAGACTTCCGCCAGGAACTCCGCATAGGTTTCGGCGATCGCCGCCACCGCCGCATCGTAGAACTGCTTGCCGTGCTCCGGCGTCGCCAGGCCGGGGTTGGAGCCGATGCGGCCGTCCGGGAAGCGGCGGCGGTAGTCGTCGGCGTCGTAGAACCGGCCCGAGGGCGCGATCGGCGGGTCCAGCTCCGCCGTCTTGATGTGGTCCGGGAACAGATACTGGGTGACCGCCACCTCGCTGGCGGTGGCATGGCTGCCCTCCGCCACGCCGTACAGCTCCTTCGACAGGCGCTGCACGCCGGGATTGTCCCACCAGTTGACCAGGCGGCAGCGGATCGACGGCCGGCCAAGCGCCCGCCGCTCCGAATAGATCTCGTAGAAGGCGGCCTGGATGGTGGCGATGTTGCCGCCATGGCCGTTGACGAACAGGAACCGCTCGAAACCGTGCTCGGCCAGCGCCATCACATAGTCGCGGATCACCAGCACCAGGGTCGACGGCTTCAGCGTCATGCTGCCCGGGAAGGTCATGTGGTGATGCGCCATGCCGACGCCGATGGTCGGGCCGACCACCGCCCCGGTCCGGTCGCCGACGCCGCGGGCGATGCCCTCGGCGCACAGCGCATCGGTGCCGATCAGCCCGTTCGGGCCGTGCTGCTCGGTCGACCCGATCGGCATGATCGCGCCGCGCGAGGTCTTGAGATAGGCCTCGATCTCCGGCCAGGAGCTGAGCTGAAGCTGCATGGGTCCTCCCCTTTCCTGGGTTCGCCTTGTCCAATCCGGCAGCGGCCCAGGAGTTCCGTCAAATGTGGCCGCCTCGGCCCTCTCCACTGTCAAGCCCGGCAATGACAGGAGAGGGAAAGGCCCATCCTAACCTAAATCCCCAGCGCGCAGCCGTCCTTGCGGGGGTCGGAGCCGGCGATCAGCACGCCGCGCTCATGGTCGATCAGGATCGCCTGGCCGCCGCCCAGCGGCTCGTCGCGGATCGCGACCTCGTGGCCCCGGCCGGCGAGATCCGCCGCCACCGCCTCGCCGATCCGGGTCTCGAGCTGCAGCACGCCGTCGAAGGCGAAGCTGCGCGGCAGGTCCAGCGCCGCCTGCGGGTCGAGGCCGCGATCGATGATCGAGGACACGAACTGCGCCTGGCCTGCGGCCTGGTAGTGCCCGCCCATCACCCCGAAGACACCGGCGGTGCGGCCGCCGCGGCGCAGCAGGCCGGGGATGATCGTGTGCATCGGCCGCTTGCCGGGCCCGATCGAATTCGGGTGCCCCGGCTCGACCCGGAAGGAGCGGCCGCGGCTGTGCAGCAGCACGCCGGTCTCGGGATCCAGCAGGCCGGCACCGAAGCTGTCGAAGATCGAGTTGATGAAGGAGACGGCGTTGCCGTCGCGGTCGACGACGCAAAGATAGACGGTGTCGCGGTGCTCCGGCTCGGTCCACAGTGCCGGCCGACCGGCGCGCTTCAGGTCGATCCCCCGGCGCAGCGCGCCCAGCACCTCTTCGGACAGCAGCGTCCGCGGATCGTGCGGCAGGTGGTCTGGGTCGCAGATCAGCGCGTCACGGTGGTGATAGGCGATCTTGGTCGCCTCGGCGTGGAGATGGATGCGGTCGGCCTCCGGCATCTCGGCCGAGAGATCCTGGCCCGACAGCAGGCCGAGGATCATCAGCGCCGCCAGCCCCTGGCCGTTCGGCGGGCACTCCACCACCTCAGTGCCGTGATAGTCGAGCCGGATCGGGTCGACCCAGTTGGCGACCTCGCGGCCGGCGGCGAAATCGTCCAGCGTGTGCAGCCCGCCCTGGGACCTCAGGAAGCGGACCAGCGATTCCGCCACCGCGCCTTCGTAGAAGGCGGCGGCGCCACGGGCGGCGATGTCGCGCAGCCGGGCGCCGAGCAGCGGCT
>NZ_JANX01000717.1 GCF_000767795.1 Inquilinus limosus MP06
CTGGTCCCGGCCTCGACAAAAATCCCCTCACCCGGAGCCGCTGCGCGTCTCCGACCTCTCCCGTAAACGGGAGAGGCAAAAAACGGTCGTGCTTACTTCATCGTCGGCATGACGAACTCCGCGCCGGCGCGGATGCCGGTGGGCCAGCGGGTGGTGATGGTCTTCATCCGGGTGTAGAAGCGCACCCCCTCCGGCCCGTGCATGTGGTGGTCGCCGAACAGCGACGACTTCCAGCCGCCGAAGGAGTGGAAGGCCATCGGCACCGGGATCGGCACGTTGATGCCGATCATGCCGACCTGGATCTGGCTGGCGAATTCGCGCGCGGCGTCGCCGTCGCGGGTGAAGATCGCCGTGCCGTTGGCGAATTCATGGCGGTTGATCCAGCCGGCCGCGGTCTCGTAGTCCGGCGCGCGGGCGACCGACAGCACCGGCCCGAAGATCTCCTCGCGATAGATCTTCATGTCGGTGGTGACGTGGTCGAACAGCGTGCCGCCGATGAAGTAGCCGTCCTCATAGCCCTGGCGGCGGAAGTCGCGCCCGTCGACCACCAGCTTGGCGCCCTCGGCCACGCCGGAATCGATGTAGCCGCGCACCTTGTCGAGATGCTGGCGGGTGACCAGCGGCCCCATCTCGGCCTCCGGGTCGGTGCCCGGGCCGATGGCCAGGGCCCGCACCCGCGGCTCCAGCCGCGCCAGCAGCGCCTCGGCGGTTTTCTCGCCGACCGGCACCGCGACCGAGATCGCCATGCAGCGCTCGCCGGCCGAGCCGTAGGCGGCGCCCATCAGCGCGTCGACCGCCTGGTCGAGATCGGCGTCCGGCATCACGATCATGTGGTTCTTGGCGCCGCCCAGCGCTTGGCAGCGCTTGCCGGTGCGCGCCGCGGTCTCGTAGATGTAGCGCGCGATCGGGGTGGAGCCGACGAAGCTGACCGCCGCGATGTCGGCGTCGAACAGCAGCGCGTCCACCGCCTGCTTGTCGCCATGCACGACGTTGAACACGCCGTCGGGCAGCCCGGCCTCCTTCAGCCATTCGGCCAGCAGCAGCGAGGCCGAGGGGTCGCGCTCCGACGGCTTCAGGATGAAGCAGTTGCCGCAGGCCAGCGCCACCGGGAACATCCACATCGGCACCATGGCCGGGAAGTTGAACGGGGTGATGCCGGCGACGATGCCGAGCGGCTGGCGCAGCGAGTGGCTGTCGACGCGGGTGCCGACATTCTCCGTCACCTCGCCCTTCAGCAGCTGCGGCGCGGCGGTCGCGAACTCGACCACCTCCATGCCGCGCTGGACCTCGCCGCGGGCGTCGCTCAGCACCTTGCCGTGCTCGGCGGTGATGGCGGCGGCCAGCTCGTCGGTCCGCTCCTCGACGATGCGCAGGAAGCGGTTGAGGATGCGGGCGCGGCGCAGCGGCGTGGTCGCCGCCCAGTCCGGGAAGGCCTGCTTCGCCGCGGCGACGGCGGCGCGGACATCGTCGACCGAGGCCAGGGGGACGCTGCCGCTCTGCTGGCCGGTGGCCGGGTTGAAGACCGGGGCGCTGCGCCCGCTGGCGCCCGGAATCCGGCGGCCGCCGATGAAATGCTGGATCTCGGTGGGCATGGTCGTCTCCTCCTCTGCTGCCGGCACCTTCCCGCTTTACCCGACGCGCATCAACGCACAGGATCGAGCAACCGTTGTGCGGGATTTGTAGTCGCTGGCAGGGATCAATGGACTGGGACCATCTGCGCGTCTTCCTGGCGGTCGCCCGGCACGGCCAGCTGCTGGCCGCGTCGCGCAAGCTGGGGCTGAACCATGCCACCGTGGCGCGCCGGCTGGACGCGCTGGAGGCGGATCTGGGCACCGTGCTGTTCGACCGGCGGCCGGCGGGGTCGGTGCTGACCCAGGCCGGGGAGCGACTGCTGCCGGTGGCCGAGGGCATCGAGACGGCGCTGCTGGGCGCGGCGGAGGGGCTGCGGGAGGACGAGGCCGAGGTGACGGGCACGGTGCGCATCGGCGCGCCGGACGGCCTCGGCAACCATTTCCTGGCGCGGGAGCTGGGGCGCTTCGCCCGGCAGTATCCCAGCCTGACGGTCGAGCTGGTGCCCCTGCCCCGCAGCTTCTCGCTGTCCCGGCGCGAGGCCGACCTGGCGATCGGGCTGGACCGGCCGGTGGAGGGGCGGCTGATCGTGTCGCGGCTGACCGATTACAGCCTCGGGGTCTACGCTGCGGCCGACTATCTCGCCGTGGCGGGCACGCCGAAGGACGCCGACGCGCTGGCCGGCCATGTGGTGGTGACGGGGGTCGAGGACTACGCCTACGCCCCGGCGCTGGACTATGCCTGGGCGCTGGAGGACCGGTCGCCGCGGCGCTTCCGCTGCGCCAGCGCCACCGGGCAGCTGGAGGCGGTGCGGGCCGGCATCGGCATCGGCGTGCTGCACGACTTCGCCGCCGCCGATGTGCCGGGGCTGGTGCGGATCCTGCCGGAGGTCGGGTTCCGCCGCAGCTATTTCATCCTGTCGCATCCGGACACGGCCGGGCTGCGGCGGGTGGCGCTGTGCCGCCAGTTCATCGCCCGCCGCTTCGAGGAGGAGCGGCGGCGGTTTCTGCCGTAGCGTTGTCGGCAGGGACGGCAGCATGCCGGGTGTCGTCGCGGATTGCCTCTCCCGCCTGGCGAGACCTTTTC
>NZ_JANX01000718.1 GCF_000767795.1 Inquilinus limosus MP06
GCCGTCGCCGACGTCGCAGGCCACGGCCAGGCCGCCGATCTCCCGCGCCACTGTCTCGGCCGCGTCGCGGTTGAGGTCGAGCAGGGCCACCTTCGCGCCGGAAGCGGCCAGGGCCCGGGCGGTCGCCGCCCCCATGCCCGACCCCGCCCCGGTGACCACCGCCGCCAGACCCTCGACCTTCATCTCGTCTCTCCACCAGGATGGCACCCGAAACTCGTGCCCCTGGGTAGCAGATCGCCGGCCGGGTTGCGACCGGCCCGAACGCCGCTATGCTCGCCGGATCGACGAGGGAGGAGAGCCATGCAGTTCCTGGTGATCGCGAAGGACGGCACCGACGCCGAGGCCCCGGCCCGGCGCCAGGCGGTGCGCGAGCAGCACCTGGTCGGCGCCCGCCGGATGGCCGAGGAGGCCGTGATCATCGCCGGCGGCGCGATCCTGGACGACGAGGGCCGGATGGTCGGCTCCACCGTCATCTACGAGGTACCGGACCGGGCCACGCTGGACGCGGTGATCGCCGCCGACCCCTATGTCACCGGCGGGGTGTGGAAGGACATCGAGATCCGCCCGTTCCGGGTGGCGGTGCGCTCGAAGAGCTGAAGCCTCACAGCGGCCGCAGCGTCTTCGCCGTCACGCGGCTTCCAGCGCCACATGCACGCGACGGCCGAGCGCCGTCGCGATGTTCACCAGGGCGTCGAGGGAGAAGCGGGACACGCGGCCGCGAAGCAGATCGTTGATGCGAGGCTGGGTCACGCCGCAATGCGCAGCGGCTTCAGCCTGTTTCCAGCCGCTCGCATTGATGATCTCGGCAATCTGCGTCATCAGCTCCGCCCGCATGCGCAGATTGGCGGCCTCTTCAGGCGTATCGGCGACGGCATCCCACACGCTGTCGAAGGTCTGGGTCATTCTGCACTCCGGACAAGCTCGAGAAATCGGGTTCGGGCCAGCTCGATGTCACGCCTGCTGGTCGCCTGCGTCTTCTTCTGAAAGCAGTGCAACACATAGACGGCATCGGCCAGCCTAGCAGTGTAGATCACCCGATAGGCTCCCGTTTCGTCGCGAACCCTGATCTCCTCGACACCTCTGCCGACGGATGGCATCGGCTTGAAGTCATCGGGCTGTTTTCCACGTTGCACCCAATCCAGTTGATAGCCGGCGTCCTGGCGGGCGTCGGACGGGGACTCGCGTAGGCTTCTGAGCGAATCCCCGAGGAATCGGAGCGGCTTCATCCATCGAATTATATCCGAATGGATATAAGGACACAATCCTGGTTTCGAAACGGATCCGTCAATCCGCCGCCATCGGTTTGACCAGGAAGCGGAAGGCGGCCAGGGCGCCGAGCGTGGTCAGCAGCACGGCCAGCGCCATCGGCAGGCCGTCGGTGCCGGTGGCGTGGCCGATGGCGATGCCGACCAGCGCCGCCAGCGTCATCTGCAGGAAGCCCATCAGCGCCGAGGCGGTTCCGGCCATGGCCGGGAACGGCGCGATCGCCCCGGCGATGGCGTTGGGCAGGGTCAGCCCGACGCCGATCATCACCACGAAGAACGGGCCGACCACCGCCCAGACGGTGAACACGCCGGACGCCGCCAGCCCCGCCATCGCCGCGGCGCCGGCCAGCATCACCAGGGTACCGGCCGCGATCATGCGGTTGATGCCGAGCCGCAGGGTGAGGCGGCCGGAGCCGAAGGTGCCGCAGATATAGCCGACGCAGACCACGCCGAAGCAGGAGCCATAGACCGGCGGCGACAGGCCCAGCATGCCGGACAGCACGAAGGACGAGCCGGAGATGAAGGTGAAGATCGCGCTGTAGCTGCAGGCGACGATCGCGACATAGCCGATGTAACGGCGGTGCCGCAGCAGGCTGGCGTAGTTGCGGACGAGGCGGGTCGGGCTGGTGGCCAGCGGGTCGCGGTGCCGGTTGCTTTCGCCGAGCAGGCCGAGGACCGAGGCCAGCATCAGCGCGCCGAAGCCGACCAGCAGCCAGAAGGTCGCCTGCCAGCCGAAGCCCTGCTGCAGCACGCCGCCGATCATCGGCCCGATCGCCGGCGCCAGCGCCATCGACATCGACATATAGGCCAGGATGCGGGCCGAGTGTTCCGGCCCGTACAGGTCGCGCACCACGGCCCGGCCCAGCACCGGCCCGCAGCAGGCGCCGAGCGCCTGCAGGAAGCGGCACAGGATCAGCATCTCGATCGAGGTGGCCAGCGCGCAGGCGACGCTGGCGGCGGTGAAGATCGACACCCCGGCCAGGATCGCCGGGCGCCGGCCGAACCGGTCGGAGACCGGGCCGTAGACCAGCTGCGCCACGGCGAAGCCGACCAGGAAGACGCTGAGCGTCAGCTGCACCGTGGCGATGTCGGTGTCGAAGGCGGTGACCAGCGCCGGCAGCGACGGCAGGTAGACATCCGTCGACATCGGCCCGAAGCCGGTCAGCAGCGTCAGGACGACGGCGATGAGGACCGAGGGCTGCATGGTTCCGACGGCCCGGTCAGCCATAGAGATGCAGGTCCTGTCCCTTGGCCTTGAGCCAAGCGCGGCAGCGGTCGGCATCCGGGTGCAGCCGGTCGACCACCGCCCAGAAGCGGTCGGAGTGGTTCATCTCGACCAGATGCGCCACCTCATGCGCCACCACGTAGTCCAGCACC
>NZ_JANX01000719.1 GCF_000767795.1 Inquilinus limosus MP06
CGCCCTACGCCGGTGGCGGAGATGGTGGCCCGCATCCACCGTCACGGCCGCATCGCCATGGCCGATGTCTCGACCCGTGCCGAGGGCCGTGCCGCCGCCGCGGCCGGCGCCGACATCGTCGCCTCGACCCTGGCCGGCTATGTCGCCGGGCCCGAGCCGACCGAACCGGACCTGGCGCTGGTCGCCGACCTGGCGGCGGACGGCTTCACCGTGATCGCCGAAGGCAATGTACGGACGCCGGAGCATGCGGCCTCCGCCTTGGCCGCCGGGGCCTTCGCGGTCGTCGCCGGGTCGGCCATCACAAGGCCGGAGCATGTGACGCGCTGGTTCCTCGACGCCCTCGGCGCCGGCTGAGGGCCGTCCTTCAAACCAAGACAAACAGGGGGCAAACCATGACGATCATTCTGCGCAAGACCCTGCTGGCGGGGCTGGCCCTGCCGTTCCTGTCCTCCGCCGCCATGGCGGGCGAGGTCACGCTGCTGTTCTGGCCGGGGCCGGAGAGCGAGGCGATGCAGAAGGTGCTGGACGCCTACAATGCCGGGCCGGGCAAGGCCGACGGCGTCACCGTCAAGCAGCTGCTGTTCAGCCGCCAGGGCTATTTCGAGAAGGAGCAGGCGGATCTGGCCGCGGGGTCGAGCGAGTTCGACCTGGCGCTGGTCACCACCTACACGCTCGGCCGCTACGCCCCTTATCTCGACCCGATCGACGTCCAGGTCCCGGCCGAGGCCAAGGCCGGCTTCGCGCCGGTGGCGCTGCAATCCGTCACCCTGGACGGCAAGCTGTACGGCGTGCCGACCGACATCTCGGTGCATTTCCTCTACTACCGCAAGGATCTGGTCGACCGGCTGCTGTCCGACGCCGACTGGCAGAAGCGCTACGCCGCGATCGCCAAGGAGAAGCTCGGGCGCGAGATGCAGCCGAAGGCGCCGGACGACTGGAACTGGGACGACTGGATCGTCGCCGCCCTGTTCTTCAGCGCCGCCGACAACCCGGACAGCCCGACCCGCTTCGGCACCGTGCTGCAGATGAAGAACCTGATCTTCAACGTGATGTTGTGGCAGGCCACCCTGGTGTCCAACGGCGGCGACTGGCTGGCCGACGGCAAGCCGGCAATCGACGGCCCTGCCGCCCGCACCGGCCTGCAGGTCTACAAGACCCTGATCGACGCCAAGGCCACGCCGCCCGGATCGATCAGCTACGAGTATCCGGAGGCCAACGCCGCCTTCCAGGCCGGCCAGGCGGCCACCATGCTGCAATGGAACGCGGCCTATACCGAGTTGAACGACCCGGCCAAGTCGCCCACGGTCGCCGGCAAGATCGGCCTGGCCCCGCTGCCGGCCGGCAGCGCCGGGCACAAGAGCCATGTCCATTCCCTCGGCATCGGCCTGAACAAGGCGTCGAAGAACAAGGAAGACGCCGGCAAGGTGCTGGCCTGGCTGGCGACCAGGGACGCCATGACCGTCTACGCCCAGGCCGGCGGCACACCGCCGGTGCCGGAGATCCTGAAGGCGATGGCGTCGACCCGGCCGGAATTCCCGCTGGTCGGCGATTTCGTCGACCGTTACGGCTTCGTCGTCACCGGAGGCACCGCCGCCTATGCCGTGCCGGTTTATGAGGTGTTGGCGGAAAAATTCTCCGCCTTTTGGGCCGGGCAGATCGACCTCGACACCGCGCTGAAGCAGGCGGCCGAGGGCATGGCCGAGCGGATCAAGGGCTGATGGCATCGACAGCCGGGCGCCGGCCCTATGAGGGGCGCTGGGACGGGCTGTGGCTGCTCGGGCCGCTGCTGCTGTTCCTGGCGCTCCTGCTCGGCTTCCCGGCCGTCGCCAACCTGGTCTACAGCCTCAGCGAGGTGCGCTTCACCGGGCTGTGGTCGCCGCGCTGGGTCGGGCTGGACAACTACCGCGCGGTGCTGGCCGACCCGGCCTTCTGGGCCGCGGTCGGCTTCTCCGCCCGCTTCGCCCTGGCGGTCACCGCGGCGCAGCTGCTGCTCGGCTTCGCCCTGGTGCTGGCGCTCGACCCGCTGATCGCCAAGCGGCGTTGGCTGATGGCCTTCTTGCTGCTGCCGATGATGGTGTCGCCGGCGCTGCTCGGCGTGATGTACCGGCTGATGCTGAACGACTTCGTCGGCGTCATCCCGCAATACCTGCAGATGGTCGGGTTCAGCGGCAACCTGCTGGGTGCCGACTGGGCCTTCGCCACTGTCGCGGTGATCGAGGTGCTGCAATGGACGCCCTTCGCCTTCCTGGCGCTGCTGACCGCCTACCAGGCGATCCCGGGCGAGCTGGTGGAGGCGGCCCGGATCGACGGCGCCGGGCCCTGGGCCGTGTTCCGCCGCATCACCCTGCCGCTGATGGTGCCGGCGCTGGCGATCACCGGCTTCATCCGCTTCATCGACAGCTTCCGGGTGTTCGACCATATCTATGTGCTGACCGGCGGCGGCCCGGGCACGCTGACCCAGAGCCTGTCGATCTACATCTACCGCACCTTCTTCCAGCAGGAGCGGATCGGCCCCGCCGTCGCCGCCTCGATGCTGCTGCTCCTGGCCTCGGTGGTGGTGCTGCGCCTGCTGATGGCGCAGATGCTGAGGGGATCGCGGCGATGAGAGCTGCTGGCTGGAGGTCTGCCCCAAATGAGTCCCCC
>NZ_JANX01000720.1 GCF_000767795.1 Inquilinus limosus MP06
ATCTCGATTTCGGCCTCGGCCTGCCCGCCCTGATCAGCGGCCGCAAGCTGGGCCGGCTCCTGGACCAGAGCTTCGGCGATCTGCGGGTCGAGGATCTCGGCGTGCCGTTCGGCGCCGTCTGCGTCGACCTGTTCACCGGCCATGAGGTGTGCCTGCGCGAGGGCCGGGTGTCGGAGGTGGTCCAGGCCTCCTATTCCCTGCCCGGCGTGTTCCCGCCGCGCCATATCGGCCGCCACATGCTGGTCGACGGCGCGCTGGTCAACCCGGTGCCGGTCTCGGTCTGCCGTGCCCTCGGGGCCGAGGTGGTGATCGCGGTCAACCTCAACGGCGACATCATGGGCCGGACCCGGGTGCCCGAGGGCGGCTATGCCCGCATCGCCGGCTTCGACATCCTCGAGCTGATGCCGGGCGGCACGCTGCTGGGCGGCCTCAACGGCGTCGCCCGCAAGCTGTTCCGCCGCGACCCGGACATGCCGAGCCTGTTCGGGGTGATGATGGCCTCGCTGAACATCATCCTCGACCGCATGGGCCGGATCCGCCTGGCGGCCGAGCCGCCCGACGTGGCGATCGACCCGAAGCTGGGCCATATCGGCGCCGCCGAATTCGACCGGGCGGCGGAGCTGATCGATCTCGGCTACCAGGCGGCGGAGGCGGCGATCCCCGACATCCGCGAGGCGCTGCGCGTCACCTCCTACGGTCTGGACCCGCAGGCGCCGCCGGCCGGGTGACCGGCGGCGCGCCGGGATCAAAGGATGAAATCGTCGGCTGTCAGGGTGACGTTGCCGGCGAGGGTGAAGCCGACGAAGTCCCCCACCCCGTCGCCGTCGCGATCCAGGGAGAGCGCGGTGTAGTTTCCGGAGGCGACATACTCGTAGCGCAGCTGCCCGGCCATCCCCGTGAAGTCGGCGGTGCCGATGAAGCTGATCGACGAGGCGATCTCGCTGAGATCGATCTTGTCGCCCTCCACATGGGAGAAGTCCGTGATCCGGTCGGCACCGTAGTCGTAGCGTGTCGATACGCCTTCTGAGACGAACCGGTCGGCACCGGCGCCGCCGGTCAGGGTATTGCCGCGATTGACGAACTCCACCCCTTCGAAGTCGTCGTAGTCATAAGTCACCCCCCCGACCAGCGTGTCGGCGCCGAGGCCGCCATCAAGGGTGTTCTCGCGGGAATGGCCCTCGAGCCGGTCATCCCCCGCCCCGCCGATCAGGACGTCCGCCCAATCACCGCCACGCAGGATGTCGGCGCCGTTGCCGCCGTCGAGGGTATTGTTCCGGCTGTTCCCGACCAGAAGGTCATCGCCGTCTCCGCCGAACAGATTGTCCGGACCGAACTTGCCGATCAGCGTGTCGTTGAAGGCGCTGCCGATGACCTTCTCGACAGTATCGAGGAACAGATCCCCCTCGGCGGTGCCGCCGGTGTTGACGTTGGTGGTCAGGTTGATCGACACGCCGACGGTGCTGTCGGCGTAGGAGATGGTGTCGAACCCGTCCCCTCCGCGGAACCGATCCGCCCCGGCACCGCCCATGAGCAGGTCGTCGCCATTGTTGCCGCTGATGACCCCGGCGCCGTCCCCGCCGATCAGCGTGTCGTTGAAGCCGGTGCCGGTGATCGATTCGAAGACATCGAGATAGCGGTCGCCTTCGGCCGTCCCGCCGGTGCCGAGACGGGTCACCATGTCGACGGTCACCGCGGCCGCGCTGCCGGAATAGGAGACGGTATCGATGCCGGCGCCTCCGGTGAAGCTCTCGGCCGCGGCCCCGCCGATCAGGGTGTCGTTGAAACCGCTGCCGATCACCGCGTCGAAGCCGTCGAGATAGCGGTCGCCGGCCGCCGCGCCGCCGCTGCCCGTGCCCAGCAGCAGGTTGACCGTCACCCCGGCCGAGCTGTCGGCATAGGACAGGGTGTCGAAGCCGTCGCCGCCCAGGAACCTGTCCGCCCCGGCGCTGGCGTACAGCAGGTCGTCGCCGTTGCCTCCTTCCAGCGAGGCCCCGGCCTGACCGCGCAGCACGTCGTTTCCCCCGAATCCGCGCAGCGTCTCGGTGCCGGCCGCGCCGATGATCGTGTCGCCGAATTGGCTGCCATGCACAGTCTCGATCACATCCTGGAAGGTGTCGCCCTCCGCCAGGCCGCCATGATTGACATTGGTCATCAGGTTCAGCTGCACCGCGGCCGAGCTGCTGAAATAGGTCACCAGGTCGATGCCGGCATCGCCCAGGAAGCGGTCCGCCCCGGCGCCGCCATCGAGCTGGTCGTTGCCGTCGCCGCCTTCGAGCATGTCATTGCCGGACTGTCCCCGCAGCACATCATTGCCGCCGAAACCGCGCAGCGTCTCGGCGCCGGCCGATCCCAGGATCGTGTCGGCGAACTGGCTGCCATGCACGATCTCGATGTGATCCTGGAACACATCGCCCTCGGCCAGGCCGCCATGGTTGGCGTTGGTGGCCAGGTTCAGCTGCACCGCGGCGGAGCTGCCGAAATAGGACACGGTGTCCTGCCCCGCCCCGCCCAGGAAGCGGTCCGCCCGGCCCCGCCGTCGAGCAGGTCGTCGCCGTCGCCGCCATCCAGCACATCGGCGCCGGCCTCGCCGCGAAGCATGTCGGCGCCGCCCAGGCCGCGCAGCGTGTCGCCGCCGTC
>NZ_JANX01000721.1 GCF_000767795.1 Inquilinus limosus MP06
CGCGGGCCCAGACCGCGCCCGAGTCCAGCTCCATCCGGGCGGGGGCGCCGTCGCCGCCGATGTCGCGGACCAGCAGCTGCGAGTTGTTGTGGACGCGGATCTGGGTCTGGTCCGCGAACAGGATCGCCAGGCCGCCCAGCGCACCGGTGCGCAGCGCGTCACCGCCCAGCAGCACCTGCTGCACCTCGACGTCCTGCCACAGCTCGCCGGCGGTGAAGCGGATCTCGGAGCCGCCGGTGGCCTGGACGACGGAGCCGGCGGCCCGGCCGTCGCGCGGCACCACCGCCGCCCCGGCCGCATCGATACTGAACAGAGGAAGAGCAAGGCCCAGCGAGCCCGACAGAATCCGCCTGAGAACAAGGCGGTGCCCCGAACAATCGACCTTCATCAAATCGGACCCTCGCGGGGACGTTATCAAAAAGTAACGACCGCGGCCCCCAGCCGGCAGACATCAGGACAATAAAGCGAAAAATGCCCGCGATCTCCCCTCCAATTGGAGGGGCCGGGGCGGTTTTGGCGATATCATTGAGAGAGGGACCGCCGCGATCGGTTATTTTCGAGCTGTCATCCTCGGGCTTGACCCGAGGATCCAGGGGCGGCCAGAGCCGCTCTTGGTGGCCCCTGGATTGCCGGGTCAAGCCCGGCAATGACAACAAGAGTTTAGCTCGGTGCCTTGGCTTTCGCCGATACCCCGGCCCTCAGCGCCGCAGCTTCTTCCGGTCCAGCACGGCCTCGTTGACGCAGTTGCGCAGGGCGCCGCTGCGCAGATAGGCGACCGTGGTCTCGGCCGACAGGCGGCGGGCGTCGGTCTGGCTCTCCGGGCTCGACCACGCCGCGTGCGGGGTCAGGATCAGCCGGCCGCGCAGCCAGTCCGGCTGGTCGTGATAGGCCTGCAGCAGGGCCGGCAGCGGCTCGGGCGGCGGCTCCTCCGGCAGCACGTCCAGCGCGGCGCCGGCGATCCGCCCGGCCTGCAGCGCGCCCAGCAGCGCGTCGAGGTCGACGATGGCGCCGCGGGCGGTGTTGATCAGCACCGCATGCGGCCGCATCACCGAGAAGGCGGCGTCGCCGAACAGCCGGTGCGTCTCCGGCGTCAGCGGCGCGTGGATCGAGACGATGTCCGACGCCGAGAGCAGGTCCGACAGCGTCTCGACCCGGGTGACGCCCAGCGCGATCTCCATCCCGCGCGGGATGTAGGGGTCGTAGGCCAGCACTTCCAGCCCGAAGGCCTTGGCCCGCATCGCCGTGGCGGTGCCGATGCGGCCCAGCCCGACGATGCCGATCGTGGTGCCGCGGATGCGCCGGGTCAGGCGCCCGGCCTCCAGCGTGTAGTTGCCGGCCGGGTCGGCCTGCAGCGCCCGGTCATAGGCCGGGATGCCGCGCAGCAGCGCCAGCATCAGGCCGATGGCATGGTCCGCGACCTCGCTGGTGCCGTAGTCGGGCGTGTTCGCCACCGGGATGCCGGCGGCCCCGGCCGCGGCCAGGTCGATATGGTCGAAGCCGACCCCGGCGCGCACGATGATCCGGCAGCGCGGCATCTTGTCGATCACCGACTGGTCGACGCGCAGCTCGTGCCATGTCAGCAGCGCGTCGCAGGCGGCATAGACCTCGTCCGGGATCTTCTTCCGGTCGCGCTCGCGCCGGATCACGAATTCGACATCGGCGCCGCCGACCTGCCGTTCGATCACGGCGTCATCGGCATATTGCGCGTCGGGCGTCAGGACGGTGAAGCGGGGCGCCATGTCGGGCCGGCCGGTCAGTGGTCGCCGCGGTGCAGGATGCTGCCCGCCATGCCTGTGTCGTAGGCCAGGCCGTCGGCGGTGACGATGGCCGCGCCGGGGAAGCCGGAGCGGATCAGCCCCTTGCGCTCCAGCGCCGCGAACACCGCGATGTTGTGCAGCCCGGTCATGTCCCGGCCCATCACCACCGCGTCGCCGACATGGTAGTGGTCGCCATGCGGCGGCGGGAAGCTGGAGACCAGCACCGTGCCATCCTCCTGCTGCGTGGCGAAGCGCGGCGTCTGCGCCATGTGCTGCAGCACGGTCAGGGTCTTCAACTGCAGCGGGTTGAGGCCGAGCGGGTTCTTCTTGGCGGGCATCGGGGATCGTCGCTTGTGAAACGGGCGGCCGCGGGGGCCTGTCACCGAACGGTAGCAGTGCCCGCCGCTGGCCGCCACACTCCTTGGGATCAGATCCCGCCGGGCGCGATGCCCTCGCGCATCAGCAGCCGGCGCAGCGGCGCCACCCGCTTCACCGCCTGCAGCGCCAAAGCGCGCAGGGCGAGGGCAGGGGCCGCGTCGGTGAGGAGAGACCGGTTCAGCAGGTCGACCCCGGCGGTGCGGCTGGCGACGTCGCCGCGCCGCTTCGCCTCGTAGCGCGCGGTGACCGAAGCGGCGCCGGGATCGATGCCGGCCCGGATAGCGTCGGCGGCCACCGCGGCGATGGCGTCGGCATCGCGGAAGCCGAGATTGAGCCCCTGGGCGCCGATCGGCGGCAGGGCATGCGCCGCCTCGCCGAGCAACGCGACTCTGGGCACCGCCAGCCGTCGTGCGGCCAGGCCGGACAGGGGGAACACCTGGCGCGGCCCGTCCAGCGTCACCGCACCCAGGATCGGCTCGGCCCGCCGCCCGATCG
>NZ_JANX01000722.1 GCF_000767795.1 Inquilinus limosus MP06
CATCCGCCGCGCCCGGTGCTGCGTGCCGCCGCGACCGCGCGCCTGCTGATCATCGGCCAGGCGCCCGGCGCGCGGGTGCAGGCCTCCGGCCTGTCCTGGACCGATGCCAGCGGCGACCGGCTGCGGCAGTGGCTGGGGCTGGACGGCGACGCCTTCTACGACGAAGCCAAGGTGGCGCTGGTGTCGATGGGGCTGTGCTTCCCCGGCACCGACCCGAAGGGCGGCGACTATCCGCCGCCGCGGATCTGCGCCGACACCTGGCACCCGCGGATCCGGCCGCTGCTGTCCGAGGTCCGGCTGACCCTGCTGGTGGGCGGCCTGGCCCAGGCCCGCTATCTCGGCGCGCGGCGCAAGGCGAGCGTGGCCGAGACCGTGGCCGCCTGGCGCGACTATCTGCCGGACTCCATCCCCTTGCCGCATCCGAGCTGGCGCAACACCGGCTGGCTAAAGCGCAATCCGTGGTTCGAGGCGGAGCTTCTGCCGGTGCTGCGGGTCAGGACTGCTGCCGCCCTGGCGGGTGGCGCCTGATGGCCCTCCCGCCCATGCCCCCGTCGCTCCAGGACCCGCCCATGCCTGTCGCCCCCGAGAAGGCCGCCCCGAACGGGCACAACGGCAACGGCCATTTCCCGGAGATGCCGCTGCCGCAGGACCCGAAGACGGTCTTCCTCGGCATTCTCTGTCTGCTGGCGCTGACCGTCGCGCTCTATGTCGCGCGCGACATCGTCCTGCCGGTCGTGCTGGCCGTGGTGCTGAAGCTGCTGCTGCAGCCGCTGGTCCGGCTGCTGGAGACGGTGCGGATTCCCCGCGCGGTCGGCGCCATCGCCGCCATCCTGCTGCTGCTGGCGATCTTCGCCGGCATCGGCGCGCTGCTGACCAGCCCGGCCGCCGAATGGGCCGGCAATCTGCCGAACGAATGGCCGGCGCTGCAGGCCAAGTTCGCCTTCCTGGCCGAACCGCTGCACCGGCTGCAGGATCGGCTGGAGGGCCTCGGCGTGCATTTCGGCGGCGCCGGGTCGCTGCTGGAGCATCCGACCGACATCGTCACGGCGGTGTTCTCGGGCACCAGCACGGTCGCCTCGCACCTGTTCGAGACGCTGCTGATCCTGTTCTACCTGCTGGTGTTCGGCGAGACCTTCCTGCGCCGCTTCGTCGAGATCCTGCCCAATTTCGAGGAGAAGCGGGAGGCGGTGGCGATCTCGCTGCAGATCGAGCGCGACCTGTCCGCCTATCTGCTGACCGTCACCGTGATCAACGCCCTGGTCGGCGTCGCCACGGCGCTGGTGATGTGGGCCTGCGGCGTGCCGGCCCCGGTGCTGTGGGGCGCGGTCGCCTTCTGCCTGAACTTCGTGCCGATCCTGGGCCCGTTCTTCGGCGTCGCGCTGTTCCTGGCGGTCGGGCTGGTCGCCGACGGCCCGGCCTGGATCGCGATCCTGCCCGCCGCCCTCTATCTCGGCATCCATGTCGCCGAGGGCGAGTGGTTCACGCCGATGGTGCTGGCCCGGCGCTTCACCATCAACCCGGTGGCGGTGATCCTGGCGCTGATCTTCTGGTACTGGATGTGGGGCGTGCCCGGCGCCATCCTGGCGGTGCCGATGCTGGCCATCGCCAAGATCGTCTGCGACCGCCTGCGCCCTCTGCGCGCCTTCGGCCACCTGCTGGAGGGATAGGCCGGCGTAGGTTGGGTTCGCCCCGGCGAACCCAACAGCGGCTCAATGCCGGATATGTTGGGTTCGCTCCCGCGAACCCAACCTACGCGCACGGCAACGACGTCAGCCCTCGTCCGCCTCGCGCTCCAGCGCCTCCATGTCGTCGTCGGAGAAGCCGAAATGGTGGCCGATCTCGTGGATCAGCACGTGGCGGACGACATGGCCGAGATCCTCGCCCGTCTCGCACCAGTAGTCGAGGATCGGCCGGCGGTAGAGGAAGATCATGTCCGGCCGGGTGGCGATGGCGAAGGTCTTCTGCCCGAACGGCGTGCCGGTGTAGAGGCCGAGCAGGTCGAAGGGGCTTTCCAGCCCCATCTCGTCCAGCACCTCATCGTCCGGGAAGTCGACGACCTGGATGGCGACGCCGCGGACCATGGCCCGCAGCCGGGCCGGGATCCGCTCGAACCCCTCCTCCGCCAGCTCGATCAGGTCGTCGATCGAGGGCGGCATGGTGAAGCTGGGCGGCACGGGCACCGCGCTCATCGCGGCGCCAGCCGCACGGCGCCGTCGAGGCGGATCACCGACCCGTTCAGCATCTCGTTGGCGGCGATGTGGAGGACGAGCTGCGCGAACTCCTCCGGCCGGCCCAGGCGCTGCGGGAACAGGGTGGTGGCGATCAGGCTGTCCTGCACCTGCTGCGGCATCGCCTCGATCATCGGCGTGCCGATCAGCCCCGGCGCCACGGTCATCACCCGCACGCCGCTCTTCGCCAGGTCGCGCGCCGCCGGCAGGGTCAGCCCGACCACCCCGCCCTTGGAGGCGGAGTAGGCGACCTGGCCGACCTGGCCTTCATAGGCCGCGACCGAGGCGGTGGCGACGAACAGGCCGCGCTCGCCCGAGGCGCTGGCGGCCACAGGCAGCGGCTCCTCCGCCGCCATCGCCGCCGCGGTCAGGCGCAGCAGGTGGAAGG
>NZ_JANX01000723.1 GCF_000767795.1 Inquilinus limosus MP06
GGGTCGGGCAGCGGGCCGGCCTCCGCGGCGGCGGCCCAGGCCAGGGGCTCGCGCCACAGCGTCCAGCCACGGCCGTCGCCATGGCAGCGGCTGCACAGGATCAGGTCCAGCCGGCCGCCGTCCAGCGCCTGGAACAGGGTGGTGGCGATGCCGACCTCGACCTCGATCCGCACCGCCGGGTGCTGCGATCCGAAGCGCCGCAGCACCTCCGGCAGACCGGAGCCGGCGACATCCTCCGACGCGCCGATCCGGATCCGCCCGGCCAGCGACGAGGCCGACAGGCTGGCGCGGGCATCCTGGTTCAGCCGCAGGATGCTGCGGGCATAGCCCAGCAGCGTCTCGCCGGCCTCGGTCAGCGCCACCGACCGGGTGCTGCGGCGCAGCAGCGGCCGCCCCGCCTGGTCCTCCAGGCGGCGGATCTGGGCGCTCACCGTCGACTGGGTGAGGTGGAGATGCTCCGCGGCGCGGGTGAAGCCCTGCAGCTCCGCCACCGCCACGAAGCTGCGCAGCAGCTCGGTCTCGAACATGATGCCAATATATCGTGATCTGCAATCAATCCCATAGGATCTATTCGTTTATCCTCTGAGCGATGCGCCGCTAGCCTCGGATCCATCCCCAACAGGAGAATCGCCATGGCCCGGCTGCTCTATGTCGAAGCATCGCCCCGCAAGCAGCGCTCCGCCTCGATCGAGGTCGCGCGCGCCTTCCTTGCCGCCTATCGGGACGCCCATCCCGCCGACGAGATCGAGACGCTGGATCTCTGGGCCATCGACCTGCCGGAGTTCGACGGCGCGGCGATGGAGGCGAAATACGCCGGCCTCTCCGGCACGCCTCTGACCGAGGCGCAGGATACGGCATGGCGCCGGATCCGCGAGCTGGCGCAGCCCTTTCACGCGGCCGACCGGCTGCTCTTCGCCGTGCCGCTGTGGAACTTCGGCATTCCCTACAAGCTGAAGCACCTGATCGACGTGATCTCGCAGAAGGACGTGCTGTTCTCCTTCACCGAGCAGGGCTTCTCCGGCCTGCTGCCGGGCCGCAAGGCGGCGGTTATCTATGCCCGCGGGCTCGATTACGGCGCCTCGGCCTTCACCCCCGCCGCCGGCTTCGATTTCCAGAAGCCCTATATGGAGATGTGGCTGCGCTTCATCGGCGTCACCGACATCACCGCGATTGCGGTCGAGAAGACTCTGTTCGGGCCGGAGGTGGACACCCAGGCCCGGGCCGAGGCGAAGAGCTGGGCGGAGGAGGTGGCAAGGGCCTTCTGAGGCGCCTCTCCGGATGGCTGCCGTGCCGGTCCCTCCCGCTTGCGGTAGAATGGCCGCAGCCACGATCCGGGAGGGGACCATGGAGACCGAGCAACAGGTCGCGCGGCACTACGGCCGCAGCGGCATCGAGCAGGCGATCCTCGAGGCGCTGCGGGCCAGCGGCAAGGATGTCGATCGCCTCGCGCCCGGCGATCTGTCCGGCGCCGACGAGTTCCATCTCGGCTGGCAGGCGGCGACGGCGGAGCTGGCGCGGGATCTCGGCCTCGGGCCGGATCTGCACGTGCTGGAGGTCGGCTGCGGCATCGGCGGGCCGGCCCGGCATTTCGCGGCGGCCCATGGCTGCCGCGTCACCGGCATCGACCTGACGGCGGAGTTCGTCGAGGCCGCGGAAGCCTTGACGCGGCGCTGCGGCCTTGCAGGCCTGGTGTCGTTCCGCCAGGGCAGCGCGCTGGCCATGCCGTTCCCGGACGCGGAATTCGATGCCGCCACGCTGATCCATGTCGGCATGAACATCGCCGACAAGGCGGCGCTGTTCGCCGAGGTGCGGCGGGTGCTGAAGCCCGGCGCGCGCTTCGGCGTCTACGACGTGATGCGGATCGGGGACGGCGAACTGCCCTACCCGATGCCCTGGGCGGCAACGCCGGAGACCAGCTTCGTCGAGCGGCCGGAAACCTATCGGCGGCTGCTCGAGCAGTCCGGATTCACCGTCGAGACGGAACACAGCCGGCGTGAGCTGGCGCTCCGGCTCGGCCGCGAGATGCGCGAGCGGGCGGCCGTCGAGGGCGCCCCGCCGCTCGGTCTGCACATCCTGATGGGTCCGGCGACGCGGGAACGCATGGGCAATGTCTTCGCGGCGCTTGAGCGCGGCCTGATCGCGCCGATCGAGATGGTGGCAAGGGGCGGGTGAGGCGACCGAGATCGGCCACCGGCAACCCTCACCGTCATTACGAGGAGGCGAAGCCGACGAAGCAATCCAGGAGCCACGGCAAACGGCCCTGGATTGCTTCGCTGCGCTCGCAACGACGGCACTGGGGCTGGCGCAATCGCCTACAAAATGATTTCATAATGAAATCATTTTGTGATCGGAGCGCACCATGGTCTCGTCCGCCCCCGTCCTGGAGCTCGGGCGCTGGCTGCCCTACCGGATGTTCGTCGTTGCCGGGCGGGTGGCGGAGCTGCTGGAGAGCTTCTACGGGCCGCGCTGGGGCCTGGGGCTGCCGGCCTGGCGCATCCTGGCGGTGGTGGCCGACCGGCCGGGCGTCAGCGCACGCGAGATCACGCGGGCCTGCGGCCTCGACCCGGTCGCGGTCAGCCGCGGCATCGCCCAGCTGGTGGCCCTCGGCT
The DNA here is from genome assembly GCF_000767795.1 of Inquilinus limosus MP06. Classification (GTDB taxonomy): domain Bacteria; phylum Pseudomonadota; class Alphaproteobacteria; order DSM-16000; family Inquilinaceae; genus Inquilinus; species Inquilinus limosus_E. Next base: position 2,610 of record NZ_JANX01000723.1, read on the forward strand.
TCGCCCGG
>NZ_JANX01000724.1 GCF_000767795.1 Inquilinus limosus MP06
GCGCCGCGGCCGGCGTGCCGATGCTCAGCCATGACGATGCCGATCTCGCGGCCCGGGCGCGCTACCGGGCGCTGGGCGCGCGCATCGCGGAGTTCCCCTGGCCCGCGCGGTCGCCGCCGATGCCCGGGCCCGGGGCGAGCATGTCGTCATGGGCGGGCCCAACGTGCTGCGCGGCGGCAGCCACAAGGCGGGCAACCCCGCGGCGGCCGAGCTGGTGGGCGCGGGCCTGTGCAGCATCCTGACCTCGGACTACTACTACCCGGCCCCGCTGCATGCGGCCTTCCGCCTGGCGGGTGAGGGGGCGCTGCCGCTGGAGCGCGCCTGGGACCTCGTCGCCGCCAACCCGGCCGAGGCGCTGGGCCTCGCCGATCGCGGCCGGATCGAGGTCGGCCGCCGCGCCGACCTGCTGCTGGTCGATCCCGGGGCAGGCGGGACGCCGCAGCCCGATGTCGTCGCCACCCTGGTGGAGGGCCGCCGGGCCTTCGTCGCGACGGAGGGGTGACGCCCGTTCCGCGACGATCGCTTCACGTCCCCGGCCGGGGGCTCACCCGCACGCGGCCCGCCCGGTCGCGGCGATATCTTGCGCCAGGCTCTGCAACTGCCGGCCCAGCTCCGTCGCGAGCACCTTGATGTGCGGGGCCGCCGACCGATCGCGGTGCACGAACAGCCCGATCTCGCTGCCCGCCAGCCCGGGCTCCATCAGCGGTACGCAGACCAGCTCGCCGTTGCGGATCTCGTCGACGAATCCCGTCGGCGTGAAGAAGCCGATGCCGAGGCCGGATCGCATCGCCGCCTTCATCACGGTCAGCGAGTTCGACAGGATGCGGGCGCTGAACTGGGCACCGCTGTGGATGAACTCGCTCTCTGACACCGCGTCCAGCAGCCAGGGGTCGTTCAGCATCACCACCGGATAGTCGGCGCATTGCGTCAGGGTGACGCCGTTCAGCGAGGCCAGCGGGTGGTCCGGCCGCATGATCGCGCCCAGCGCCGTGCGCAGCCGGGCCGCCAGCTCGTAGCTGCGCTGGCGCCGGTCGATGAACAGCAGCGCCACGTCCGGCCGGCCGGCCCGCATCTCCTCGACATGCTCGGCCGGGTCGGCGTCGATGACGCGGAAGGTGACGTGCGGGTGCTGCGCCGCCACCGCCTCGATCGCCCGCGGCACCACCCGCACCAGCAGCGACGGGATCGCCACGATCCGCACCTCGCCATGCAGGTCGCCGGACAATGCCGCGATGTCGCTGCAGGTGCGTTGCCACTCCGCCAGGGTGTGCCGCGCATGGCGCAGCAAATGCTCGCCGGCCGGGGTCAGGCGGACGCCGTTGCCGCGCCGCTCGAACAGCGCGGCGCCGATCTCCGCCTCCAGCTTCAGGATCTGCCGGTTGACGGCGGAGGAGGCGACGTTCAGCGCCTCCGCCGCCCGCCGGATCGAGCCCAGCCGCGCGACATGGTCGAGATAGCGCAGCACCACCGCATGCATGCCGGTCGTCCCCCGAAAACCCGTCCCCGGGTGATGCCGAAAAGGCATCACCTCGCGCGAAATTCTATTCTTCCGAAGCGCGCCGAAGCACTCCTAAAGTTGTGGATCCGAGCGCGGACGCGTCGCCCCAGGAAGCCACGACGAGCGACACCGCCAAGAGCCGCATCGGCAGGGAAGCTCCGGGTCCAACGCGACCCCGAAGAAGGAGATGGCTTCATGGCGACGACGCTCTCCGCCAGCCGGCGATACGTGCTGAAGGCCGGCCTGGCGCTGGCCGGCGGGCTGGCCTGTCCCACGGTGATCCCCGGCCCCGCGCGGGCCGCGACCGGTACCCGCGCGGTGAACATGCAGCTCGGCTGGCTGGCGAACGACAACCAGCTCGGCGAGATCGTGGCCAAGCGCCTCGGCTATTTCGAGGAGGAGAAGATCGACTTCGCGATCCAGCCGGGCGGGCCCAGCATCGACGGTGTCGCCATCGTCGCCTCCGGCCGGTTCGAGATCGGCCAGGTCTCCTCCAGCCCCTCGCTGCTGCTGGCGGCGTCGCAGGGCATCCCGGTGAAATGCTTCGCGGTCGGGGCGCAGCAGCACCCCTACAGCTTCTTCTCGCTGCCGGCGGCGCCGGTCCGCGCGCCGCAGGACATGGTCGGGAAGAAGGTCGGGGTCCAGGCCACCGGCCGGATCCTGCTCTCGGCCCTGCTGCGCAAGCACGGCATCGCGGAAGGCGATGTCGAGGTCGTGGTCATCGGCGCCGACATGTCGCCGCTGCTGACCGGCCAGGTCGACTGCATCACCGGGTGGGAGACCAACCGCACCGCGCTCAAGGTGCTGGGCCCCGATAGGATCACCATGCGGCTATGGGACCAGGGTGTGCGCCTCTACGCCATGCCTTACTACGCCACGGCCGAGACGATCGAGGGCCAGGGCGACCTCTTGGCCGGCTTCCTGCGCGCCGCCGGCCGCGGCTGGCAGTACGCGCGCCAGAACCCGGAGCAGGCGGTCGACCTGTTCCTGCAGGAATATCCCGACGCGGTGCGCGAGGACGAGCTGGCGGCCTGCAGGACCCTGCTCGACTACGTCTTCACCGAGAAGACCAAGCAGGACGGCTGGGGCTGCTTCGACCCCGCGGTGTGGCAGG
>NZ_JANX01000725.1 GCF_000767795.1 Inquilinus limosus MP06
GCCGGGGTTCAGCGCCGCGTCGGTCTGCAGCACGCCGTCGATCAGCCGGCCGGACTGGCCGCGCAGCGACCGGCCGAGGGCGCTGACCACGCCGGCCGTCACCGTCGCTTCGAAGCCGAGCGGGTTGCCGATGGCGACCACCAGCTGGCCGACCTGCAGCGCGGCGGAGGAGCCGAGCGGCGCCCATCCCGGCACGCTGTCATGCAGGCGCAGCACCGCCAGATCGGTGTCCGGATCCTCGCCCACCGGCCAGGCAACGACGCTGCGGCCGTCGCTGAGCGTCGCGGTGATGCTGGTCGCCCCGTTCACCACATGGCTGTTGGTCAGGACGAAACCGTCCGGGGTGAAGATGACGCCGGAGCCGCTGCCGCGCGGCCCGACCGTGCCGTCCGGCCCCTTGCCGAGGACGCGCAGATGCACGACCGCGGGCGCCGCGGCGCGCACGGCGTCGATCACGGTGCGGGAATAGGCGTCGAGCGCGTCCGCCCCGGCGGAGGTGGCGGCGGTCGGGGTCGAGGCCTCGGGCCTCGGCGCCGAAGCGTCGAGGAGGAAGCGGGTTTCGTAGCCGGGCATGGCAGGACCTTGGGAACGGAGGGGACGCGCCGGCCGGCGCGTCCCGTTTCCGTTCATGTAGGCACCGCAGCAGGAGAACCCAAGGGGAACATCGCCACACCGAACCGGCGGCTGACGGGGGCGGCGGCCGGGCGTATGGTCCGGCATGCGCGATTCGCGCATCAGTCACGGCGAGGATGCCCGGAGATGGCGACGGAGACGCTGGATGGCTTCGACTGGCGGATCCTCGCGGCCCTGCAGGACGACGCCCGGATGAGCAACATCGCCCTGGCCGAACGGGTGCTGCTGTCGCCGTCGCAATGCGCCCGGCGGCTGCAGCGGCTGGAGGAAGCAGGGGTGATCCGCGGCTATGCCGCCCTCCTGGACCCCGACCGCATCGGCCTGTCGGTCGCCGCCTACATCTCGATCACGCTGGAGAAGCACGGCGCCTTCACCGCCGAGGCCTTCCGCGAGGCGGTGCAGCGCCATCCGGAGATCGTCGAGTGCTGCGCCGTGACCGGCGACGCCGACTACGAGCTGCGGGTGGTGGCGCCCGACCTGAAGGACCTGTCGCGCTTCATCATGGACAGCCTGATGCGGATCGACGGCGTCTCCGCCATCCGCTCGCGCATCGTGCTCGACACCATCAAGGACAGCCGCCGCCTGCCGCTGCCCCCCGCGCCCTGACCGCGCCGCATTCGCCGTCCCATCCTGCGATCTACCGAATCAGACGAGACCGACCATGAGCCCCCGCCTGCTGCTGGCCGCCCTCCTCGCCCTCGGCATCGCCGGACCGGCCGCGGCGGCGGAGCCGGCGAAGCACCGCTTCACCGAGCTGACGCCGATCCCGCTGAAGCCGGGGCCGAACACGATCGAGCGCTTCGCCCCGGACGGACGCAGCGCCATCGTCACCCTGGGCTGGCGCGAGAACGGCAACGCCCATGGCTACGACCTGTACCTGGTGCTGATGGCGGGCAACAGCGGCGTGCCGGAAGTGGTGGGCTTCGACACCCTGACCCGGGACGGCGGCGGCTTCGAGGACACCATCCGGGACGACCCGCACACCGGCGAGGACGTGGTGCGCAGCGTGCGCTTCGTCCGCGGCAGGATCGACGGCCAGCCCGGCACCTTCGTCTTCGTCGCCCAGCGCGGCTTCGACCCGGGGGAGGGCATCCCGGGCCCGAGCCTGGTCGACTTTACCGTGTTCAAGCTGGTGCCGGGCGAGGATGTCGGCACCACCAGCGACATGTTCCAGCCGGTCGAGCGGGTGCGGTCCAGCACCAGGTTCTGCCATGCCGAGAAGGCGCTGCTGCAGCAGTACGGCCTGCCGCTGACCAGGAGCTATGCCGGGCCGGACACGGCCGACGGCTGCTGATCGCGCGGGGCCGCATGCCGCACCGGGTTGCTCTCGGGCCCGACCCGTGCTTGTGTCTCGCCACTTCTTGCGACCCGTCTGGAGCGCCCAGCGCATGACGCGTTTCTTCCAACTTCTCGGGAGTCTTCTCCTCGCCATGGCCATCACCCAGGGGGCTTCGGCCCGCGATCTCGAAAACACGCTCTATCTCGACCTGACCTATGGCCGGGTGGTGATCGAGCTGCGCCCCGACCTGGCGCCGAAGCATGTCGCCCGGATCAAGGAGCTGGTGCGGCAGGGCTTCTACAACGGTGTCAAGTTCCACCGCGTGATCGAGGGCTTCATGGCCCAGACCGGCGATCCGACCGGCACCGGCATGGGCGGCTCCGGCCAGAAGATCGACGCCGAGTTCAGCCAGGAGCCGTTCAAGCGCGGCACCGTCGGCATGGCCCGGGCGCAGAGCCCGAACAGCGCCGACAGCCAGTTCTTCATCATGTTCGCCAATGGCGACTTCCTGAACGGCCAGTACACCGTCTGGGGCCAGGTGGTTGAGGGCATGGAGTTCGTCGACAAGATCAAGCGCGGCGAGCCGCCGGCCAACCCGGACATCATCGTCAAGCTGCAGGTCGCGGCCGACGCCCAGTAGGGCACGGTTGCAGATCGATCGACGCGAAGCCCGGCCGCCCCATCTTTCAAAAAGGTAAT
>NZ_JANX01000726.1 GCF_000767795.1 Inquilinus limosus MP06
CACGCGGCGGGTGGACCTGACCGCCGCCGGCCGGGTGCTGGCCGAGGAGGCGCGGCGGGTGCTGGCGGCGGCGCAGGGCGCCCGCGACGCGGTGGCCCAGGTGCAGGGCCTGGCGCGCGGTCGGCTGGCGATCGGCACCACCCACAGCCTGGCGCCCTTCGTCGATTTGCCGGAGCTGCTGGCCCGCTTCCATGCCGCCCATCCCGGGGGTGGAGATCCAGCTGTGCCAGGGCGGGTCCGACCGTCTGTTCGAGAAGCTGCGCGACAGCCGCGTCGACCTGGCCTTCGTGCCCGATGCAGCCGGCGCCGCCGCCCGACGTGCAGGCCACCATGCTGGCCTGCGAGGAGCTGGTGCCGCCTGCCGCACGACACCGCTGGCCGGCCGCAAGAACGTGCCTCTCAGTCGCTTGGGCCGCGAGACCTTCGTCGATTTCCAGACCGACTGGGGCACCCGCCAGCTGGTCGACCAGGCCTTCGCCCGGGTGCGGGTGGAGCGCCGCACCGGCTTCGAGGTCAACGACCTGCCGACCGCGCTGGACCTCGTCGCCCTCGGCCTCGGCATCGCTTTGGTGCCGGAGGCGATCATCGCCGCGCATCCGGCCGACCCGCACCGCCCGCCGCTGGCGGTGGCGACGCTGGCCCCGCCCGAGATCTGCTGGGAGCTGGGCGTCGCCCATGCCGAGCGCGGCGCCGGCGACGGCCCGGTCAACCCGGCGGCGCGGGCCTTCCTGGCGCTGATGGAGTCGGAGCGCGTGGCCGCCGCGGCCGCGTGAGTCGGCGAGGCTTTGGTCGGAGACTGACGTTCCGGACGCCTACATTTCACCGTCATTGCGAGCGCAGCGAAGCAATGACGGTGCAGGACTTCGAGGCCGGGAAGTGCTGTCCCTCAGGCCACCTGGACCAGCGGGCCGGACCACTCCGAGACCACGTCGGACAGCGCCGGGCGCGGGCGGTCCTCCATCGGCTCGGACGGGGTGCCGAGATAGATGAAGCCGAGGATCTTGTCGGTCGCCGGGTCGTGGCCCAGCAGCTCGACGATCTGCGGGTGGAAGGCCGGCCAGCCGGTGATCCAGCTGCCGCAATAGCCCTGGGCGTGCGCCGCCATCAGGATGTTCTGGCACAGCGCGCCGCCGGACAGGATCTGCTCAAGCTCCGGGATCTTGCCGGGCTGCGGCTTGTGTGTGACCACCAGCAGCAGCGGCGCCAGCGCCGGCTTCTGCCGCATCGCCTCGATCTGCGCCTCGTTCGCCTCGGCGTTCTCGCGGGCGAAGATCTCGGCCATCGTCTCGCCCAGCCGCCGCTGCCCGTCCTTGCGCAGCACCTGGATGCGCCAGGGGGTCAGCTTGCCGTGGTCCGGCACCCGCGTCCCGGCCCGCAGGATCCGCTCCAGCGCCGCGGCGTCGGGCCCCGGCTCGACCATGTTGCGGGCCGGCACCGAGCGGCGCTTCAGCAGAAGGTCCAACGCGTCCATGCTTCGTCTCCGATCAGCCGCCGCCCGGGACGGCTCTATTTAAGAATCACTCGCAACAAAGATAGGACGGACCGGGTCAGAAATCCAGGTCGCGGTAATGCGCCGGCGCCGGGATGCCGGGGACGTGGTCCTCCAGCAGCGGCCGGAAGCTGGGGCGGGACTTTATGCGCGAATACCATTGCCGCGCCTCGGGGTGGCTGTCCCAGGGCACGTCGCCGAGATAATCGACCACCGAGAGATGGGCGGCGGCGGCGATGTCGGCCAGGCTGAACTCGTCGCCCGCCAGCCAGCGCCGCGACTCGGCGAGGTAGGAGATGTAGTCGAGGTGGTAGTGCACGTTCTGCCGGCCGGCGCGGATCGCGTCCGAGCTGGGCTGGCCGGTACGCATCACCCGCTTCATGAACTTCTCGCCGACCAGGTTCTCGGTAACCTCGCGGCCGAACTTCTGGTCGAACCAGACCAGGAGGCGCCGGGTCTCGGCCCGCGCCAGGGTGGTGTCGCCCAGCAGCGGCACCTCGGGATGCATCTCCTCCATGTACTCGACGATGACCCAGACATCGGTCAGCGTCGTGCCGTCCGGCTCGATCAGCAGCGGCACCTCGCCGGTCGGGTTGAGGGCGAGGAACTCCTCGCGGCGCTCCCAGACCCGCTCGACCTTCATGTCGCAATGCAGATCCTTCTCGGCCAGCAAGAGCCGGACAATGCGGGACTGGGCGGAGAGCCAGATATGGTAGAGGGTTCGCATGGCGCGCGAACTCTAACCGATGCCGCCATGGTTCGGTAAGAGTCGCGTTGCGCTGCGCCGGCACATGCCACCCCCGCGCCGGCGCCGGGAACCTCCCGGCCCGCTCGTGCCTTTGGTCCTGCTGCGACGCCGAGTCACGCCGCCACCGGCATGCGGAAGGCGGCGGCGAGGCCGCGCAAGGCCCCGGCGAGCCGGGGGTCGGACAGGCGCGAATGCAGCATCACCTCGATCGGGGCCAGAGCCGGCAAGCCGAGGCGCGGGCCGACATCGACGGTGCCGGGCGGCGCCGTCCGGCGGGCCAGGGGCGAGACGCCGAGTCCCGCCATGACCGCCGCGGCCACGGCGGAGCTGCCGCCGCCGACGAAGACCTCGGCCCAGGCGATTCCGGCGGTGT
>NZ_JANX01000727.1 GCF_000767795.1 Inquilinus limosus MP06
GGAGGGGGAAGGGGAGGGGCTGTCGCCGCCGGAGCTGATGTCGACCGATCGCCTCGATCGGCAGACATCCGGGACGATCCGGGCCGGTTTCCGTCATCGACACCCCCTCCCCTACCCCCTCCCGCGAGGGGAGGGGGAGGATAAAAAAGTCCGCAGCGCCAATGCATCTGTGACTCACCCGCTCCCGGGAGCGGAGACCAAGGAGACGCTCGTGACCGCCACCCCGATCCGGGTCGACCTGAACGGCCCCGCCCGCCCGTGGAAGCGCTTCTGGCGCAGCACCGGCTTCTCGCCGGCGGAGCTGCTGCTGGAACCGGAGATGCAGCAGGCGCTGGCCCATCTGGGATCCGTGCCGAACCGCGGCATCGAGTATCTCCGCGTCCACTACATGCTCGACCTGGTGAAGGCGGACCGGCTGGGCGCCTATGACTGGACCCTGCTGGACCAGGCGCTGGACGCGATCGTCGGCCACCGGCTGAAGCCCTTCTTCGAGCTGATGGGCAACCCCGGCAAGCTCTACACCGACCTGAACCAGGAGGCGCAGGTCCGGCTCTGGCGCGACCTGGTCGAGGCCCTGGCCCGGCGCTGCGTCGAGCGCTACGGCACCGAGGAGGTGCGGTCCTGGTACTTCGAGACCTGGAACGAGCCGGACATCTGGTGGAAGCTGGGCGGCGAGACCGGCTTCAACAACTACTACGACGCCTGCTCGGAAGGGCTGAAGGCGGTCGACCCGGCGCTGCGCCTGGGCGGGCCGGGCGTGGCGCGGCGGGTGCCGCCGATCTTCCGCAGCTTCCTCGCCCATTGCGACACCGGCACCAACTTCTTCACCGGCGAGACCGGAGTGCGGCTCGACTTCATCTCGGTGCATGAGAAGGGGGCGGTGAAGCATCCGGAGGACCTGACCCCCGACACGGTCGGCATCTGCCGGCACGAGATGGAGGCGGTGAACTACATCCGCGAGCACCATCCGCGCTTCGCCGGCCTGCCCTTCATCAACAATGAGTGCGACCCGCAGATCGGCTGGGAGCATTACCACAGCTGGCACGCGACGCCGTATTTCGCCGGGCTGATCGCCAAGGTGATCGACCAGCACCAGCGGCTGCTGGTCGAGGCCGAGGGCGTCGACTACGACATCCTCAGCAACGACAACGGCTTCCTCGGCCGCTGGGGCCAGCGCACCCATCTGGCCTTCTTCGGCGCCCGTCAATTCGACGCGGCGCAGCGCGACTGGGTCACCGACCTCGCCGCCCTGGCCGACCGGCGTGCCAACCCGGAGCCCTTCGACTTCGTCAAGAAGCCGGGGCTGACGGTGATGGAGCTGCTGGCCCTGCTCGGCGACCGCCGGGTCGACGCGCCGGGCGATCTCGACCCCGACCGCACCGGTCTCGGCGTCATGGCCACGCCGATCGAAGGCGGCGCGGCGGTGCTGCTGTACAACAGCGTCGACCGGATCTGGCGGTCCGGCATCAGCCCGGTGGCGCTGGAGGTGGCGGGCCTCGTCCCCGGCCGGTACGCGCTGGGCATCTTCGCGATCGCCCAGGACAAGGGCGACCCGTTCTCGGTCTGGGAAGACCAGGCCCGGGCGCTGCCGCATGCGGAGCAGCTGGCGGCGCTGGGCACGCCGAACCCGGCGCAGCTGGCGGCGATGCGCAAGGCGCAGGAGCCGGCGCTGACCGTGCGCCGGGTCGAGGTGGGCGCCGACGGCCGGCTGCCGCTGGATCTCGAGCTGCTCCTGCCATCGGTGGCGCTGGTGGTGCTGCAGCGGGAGGGGACGGCGTCTGCCGACACCCCGGCAGCGAACATCCGGATGCGGCACGACCGCGGCCTGAACGGTCCCAACCAGCTGCTGTTCTGGGACCCGCCGGCCGGGGAGGGCGTGCGCCTGTTCGACGTGCTGTGGAGCGCGGACGCGGCCGGGCCGTTCGCGCCGGTGAACCCGGTGCGGCTGCTGTCGAGTATGTACCTGCACGCCGTCGAGCGACCGGGCGGCTTCTACCGCATCCGCACCACCGACCTGGCGGGCCGGGAGCTTTCGGTGTCGGAGGTGGTGGCGGCCGGCTGACCGACGATCGCGCGTGCTCGCATCGCCTCTCCCGCGAACAGGACCTTCTCAAAATCCAACCACCTGAACCGACGCGTATTTTCCACACTCCCCCTCCCCCTCGCGGGAGGGGGTAGGGGGAGGGGAGCTGTCGATGAGGTGATGGGCGCGGGTATCCAGGGCGGCTGCCAAATTCGGCAATCGCCTGGCATCGGTCCGGGCGGCGGCAATACCCCTCCCCTACCCCCTCCCGCAAGGGGAGGGGGAGGACAGAAGGGACAGGTCCGCTCAAACGCAACATCGCCCCCGGTGCCCTCAGCTGCTGTCGATCGAGGCCTCGGCGTCGTCGTCACCGACGCCTTCCTCGTCGAGATAGCTCTCGGGGTCGTTCTCGATGTCGAAGCCGAGGGAGCGGCAGAGGCGGATCACGGCGGTGCCGAAGCTCTCGGTGTCGAGCAGCGTCTCGACATCGGGCTCCCTCAGCCGGACCGCCAGCCCGGCCTTGATGTCGGCGGCGACGCCGGGTTCGGCGAGGTCGTCGACAGCCTGCTCGACCATGG
>NZ_JANX01000728.1 GCF_000767795.1 Inquilinus limosus MP06
GCCTGGGGTCGACGGCGAGCGGCAGCGCCAGCGCGGCCAGCGCCAGCGCCCCGGCCGCCAGCGGCCATCGCGCCTGCCGCTGCAGAATGCCGCGAAAATCGGTCTCGTCCCGCATGATCCTCCAGCCGGTCGACGGCATCATCCTACGCGACTCTTCGGCCAAACCGTGACGCAGGTCACAGTCCGGCTCTGGACAATCACCCGGCGTGCTTGCTCTATGGCGCAAACGGGGTTGCCGGGACTGGGTCCGCCATGGCCGAGAGAAAACGTCCGCTCGTCATCGTCACGCGCAAGCTGCCGGATGTCATCGAGACCCGGATGATGGAGCTGTTCGAGACCCGGCTGAACCATGACGATGTGGCGCTGGACCGCGACCAGCTGGCCGCGGCGATGGCCGAGGCCGACGTGCTGGTGCCGACGGTGACCGACCGGATCGACGCCGAGCTCCTCGCCAAGTCCGGCCCGCAGCTAAAGCTGATCGCCAGCTTCGGCACCGGCGTCGACCATATCGACCTGGCGGCCGCGAAGGCGCGCGGGCTGACCGTGACCAACACCCCCGGCGTCCTGACCGAGGACACGGCCGACATGACCATGGCCCTGATCCTGGCCGTGGCCCGCCGGCTGGCGGAGGGCGAGCGGCTGGTCCGAAGCGCGCAGTGGACGGGCTGGAGCCCGACCGGGATGCTCGGCGCCCGGCTCGGCGGCAAGCGCCTCGGCATCATCGGCATGGGCCGGATCGGCCAGGCGGTGGCGCGCCGGGCCCGCGCCTTCGGCCTGTCGGTGCACTACCACAACCGCAACCGGGTGCATCCGGAGGTGGAGGCCGAGCTGGACGCCACCTTCTGGCCCAGCCTGGACCAGATGCTGTCGCGGATGGACATCGTCTCGGTCAACTGCCCGCGCACGCCGGCGACCTTCCACCTGCTGTCGGCCCGGCGGCTGAAGCTGCTGCGCCGCGACGCGCTGATCGTCAACACCTCGCGCGGCGAGGTGATCGACGAGACCGCGCTGGCGCAGATGCTGAAGCAGGGCGAGCTGGCGGGGGCCGGGCTCGACGTGTTCGAGCGCGAGCCGAACGTCAATCCGAAGCTGCTGAAGCTGGGGAATGTGGTGCTGCTGCCGCATATGGGCTCGGCCACGCTCGAGGGCCGCATCGACATGGGGCAGAAGGTGATCGTCAACATCCGCAGCTTCGTCGACGGCCACGTGCCGCCCGACCGGGTGCTGGAGACGGAGTTTTGAAGGTCTTTTACGACGAGCCACTACGCCGGAAGCGAACGTCGATCCACCAGTCGTTCTGCCAATCCTCGTAGCCGAAGATCATGCCCTCGAGGCGCTCGAAAACCTCGTTCCAGCCTCCGGAGCTTGCCGAAGCCGTCATGATCAGCTTCATGGCCGGGATGCGCCATTCCTCGCCCTTCGCCGTGTAATAGACGGTCCGGATACCGAGAAACTCCCCCACCGGACGCGGAAATGGCTCGATCACCTCCTCCCGGTGAAGCACGCCTTGCGCTACCCAATGGTCGAAGCGATGTTCGCCCTCGAACGTCATTGGGGGATATTCGAGGGTCATGCGGGCCAGCTTCTTGCGACCGTCCAGGAGGAGGGGAAGCTCGTAGCCCGTATGCACCAGATAGGGCACGGTGTCGATCGAGTGGAGGCGGGTCAGGGCATAGTCCCGGTCGTCGGCGTCCAGCCCCGGGATGTCGAGCTCGGCTCCGGACGCGGCAGCGATCGCTGCCGCTTCGGCTTCGTCGAGCGGATAGGATCGCCTGAGCTCCGGGTCGTCTTCCGCCTCGACACCGAGCAGCGAGCGAAGCCTGTCGGGGTCGGGATTCCGCAGGTGGATCTGGAAGACCGGGCACCATTGCTCGCGGTCGAATATGACCAGAACGAGATCGCCGGTGCCCAGCTTGGGATGGTTCATTTCCTGTCATCCCCTTCCTGTCATGCCCGGGCTTGACCCGGGCATCCAGAGAGCGTCGACACCTTCTGGATTGCCGGGTCAAGCCCGGCAATGACAGGGAGGGAATTGGCCCTTATCTCGGCCGCACCGTCTGGTGCAGCGCGGCGATGGTCTGGGCGTCCAGCTTCAGCGCCAGGGCCAGCTGCTTCAGGAAGCGGCTCTCCTCCGGCGAATCCATGGTCACGGTCAGCAGCGCCGCGGTGTAGATCTGCGCCGCCTCCTGCGGGCCGCCGACGCCGGCCGCCAGCTCCTCCGGCGTCGCCGGGCTGTTCAGCTCCTGCTCGATGAAGGCGCGCTCCTCCTCGTCCTCCTCGCCGAGCTGGCCCTGGATCGCCGCCGCCTCGTTCTGGTCGATGGTGCCGTCGGCCGCCGCCGCCGCGATCATGGTGCGCAGGATGCGATGCGCCGTGTCCTGCCCCATCAGCGGCGCCGCCTGGCCGCCGCCGCCGACCGAATCGGCCATGTCGAGGAAGCCGCCGCCGGATCCGCCGCCGACACCCGGGGCTGCGGCCGGTGTGGCCGGTGCCGTCGGAGGCGCATCGCCCATGCCGCCCAGCAGACCGCCGAGGCCGCCGCCTCCGCCGCCGCGATTCTGCAGCGCCTGCATCGCGATCGTGGCGATGATCG
>NZ_JANX01000729.1 GCF_000767795.1 Inquilinus limosus MP06
GCTTTGCGGCGGCGACACCAGGATCACCGCTTCAGGACAGGACGGATCGTGCGTTTGCTCACGGCGAGCTTCGTGTGCTTGGCGAGACCGCTGGCCCTCACCCGGCCATCCTTCGGATGTCCGACCTCTCCCGCAAGCGGGAGAGGCAATCTGTTCATAGACCCGCCGTTCGCTACCGCTGCACCGCTGCCCGATCTGTAGATGCGGTAGCCGCCATGACGGGGAAGGGCTGGGGAAGCGATCTCAAAGATCGCAGGTACAAAATCCGGACGGCCCGCTGAACCGCGCCGTTGCCCACGGCTTGATCACTTCGCCGGATTGTGCCCGCCCGCCGGTCACCGCCGCCCGGCCGGAGCGCCCGAAGGCCAGCAAAAGGCGGCTGGTACGCCGCCTGCATGCGCTCCGGTTCCACAGCCGCCGCGGATGACGCAGTATCACGCAGCGGGATCCTGCGGCCGCTTGTCCGCCAGGCCCCGGCCCATCCTGTCGAGATCGCGTGTCGGAGCTGCCCCGAACCCCGAGCGGAGGTCCGTGATGGAAGTCAAATGGCTGGAGGATTTTCTCAGTCTGTCCGCGACATCGAGCTTCTCCCGTTCCGCGGATGAGCGGCACGTCACCCAATCCGCCCTCAGCCGCCGCATCCGGCAGCTGGAGGGCTGGATCGGCGTGCCGCTGTTCGACCGCACCAGCTATCCGGTCCGGCTGACCGCGGAGGGCCAGGACTTCCTGCCGCGGGCGCGAAAGATCCTGGACCTGGTGCTGCAGACCCGCGCCGATCTGCGCGACCGGCATGCGGCGGCGGAGGATGTGCTGTCCTTCGCCACGCTGAACACCCTGTCCCTGACCTTCTTCCCGGACTGGATCCGGCGGATGGAGGAGCGGGTCGGCCCGACGCGCACCCGCTTCTGCGAGACCCGGTCGACCTTCGCCGGCATCATCGCCACGCTGATCGACGGGCACAGCGACTTCCTGCTGACCTACGCCCATGACTCCGTGCCGCTGATGAGCGAGCTGGCCTATTGCGAGCATCGCTGCCTGGGCGAGGAGCGGGTGATCCCGGTCTCCGCCCCCGATGCGCGGGGCCGGCCCCGGCATGCGGTCGGGACCGGCGGCGGGCCGATCCAGTATCTCAGCTACGGCAGCGGCTCCTTCTTCGGCCATGGCCTGGTCAAGCTGTTCGCCGAGCGGCCGCTGCCGCTGGCGGTGGTCTATGAGAACGCGATGTCCGCCGGCCTCAAGGCCATGGCGCTGGCGGGGCGCGGCCTGGCCTGGATCCCGGAAAGCCTGATCGCGGAGGAGCTGCGCTCCGGCGCGCTGGTCCGGGCCGGCAGCCCGGCCTGGACGCTGGATGTCGAGATCCGCCTCTACCGCACCTCCGCCGCCAGCCGCCCCTGCGCCGAGCGGTTCTGGTCGGCCGTGCCCGATTGGCGGGAGGCGATGCCGGTGCCGCGCAGGGTCTCGGTCGGCTGACCCGGGATTCACGATTCAGGTTCCGATCGGCAGGGCGCAAGCGAGCGGACGATCCGCTCACGATTCTGAAGCCTTGGCTCCCGGAATCGCGGTCGTAGGCCCTCACCCGGAGCCGCCGGCGCGGCTCCGGCCTCTCCCGCAAGCGGGAGAGGCAATCGGAGTGCGCCCGGGAATGAATCGATGCCATAGGCAGATTGACCGAGCGCGGGCTCAAGGAAGGCCAGGCTCTCCTGCTCGTCCAGCTGGTCGAGACGGTCATGCAGGCGGGTCGTCGCTGCTGCATCAAGCACGCCGCGGCAGCAATCGGCGAACTTCGCCCGGCGGTCGGCATCGTCGAAGGGATCGGCGATGGTGCCCTTGGCCGCGGCCCGCTCGCCCGACAGCACCCGGCCGTCGGCGAGGCGGATGGTGACCCGGTGCGGCAGCGTCCGCCCGGCCGCCGCCCGCTCCTCCTCCACCGAGTAGGAGGCCATCCCGATCCGCGGCAGCAGCGCCCGCACCAGCCCGGCCGCGACCGCCGCTTCGGAAAAATCCGACAGCTCCAGCCGGTCCTTCCGCAGCGCCAGGGCGACGCAGTATTGCATCGAGAAGCGCGCCTGCATCTCGTCCGCCGGGTCCGGATAGGCCAGGTTGCGGCGATTGGCGATGCCGACCAGCGTCTCCACCGCCGCCACCTCCTCCGCCGCGAAGCCGTGCCGCGCCCGCAGGTCGAGCACGATGTCGACGGCGTTGTGGGTCGACCCGCAGCAGGGGTGGCGCTTCGGCATCAGCCCCTCGCTCTCGATCACATGCGGCGCCCCGATCGCGACCGCATCCCAGCCCGTGGCATCCGGCCCGCCGAACAGCTCACGGAAGCCCTGCGGCGCCTCCAGGATGTCGGGCCGGCCGGTCATGCCGTGCTCCGCCAGCGCCGCCGCCTCGACCGCGTTGCGCGCGGCGAGGCCGGCATGCAGCGGCTTGGCGGGCGTGCCGAACTGGCCCTTGACCCCGGCGGCCATGCTGACGGCGAGGCTCATCGCCCGGGCGATGCCGGCCTCGTCCAGGCCGCGCAGCCAGGCGACGCCGGCCGCGGTGCCGATGCAGCCGACGGTCGAGGTGGCATGCCAGCCGG
>NZ_JANX01000730.1 GCF_000767795.1 Inquilinus limosus MP06
GCGCCCGGCGCGCGGCGTCAGCCGGACCGTGACGCGGATGCCGCGCGGCCCGGCGACGAAGAGCGGGCCGGCCGGCCCCGTCACGTCAGCAGGGCGATGTAGATGTTCCGCAGCACCATCTGCAGGAAATAGATGATCAGCAGCAGCACCACCGGCGAGATGTCGATGCCGCCGAGATTCGGCAGGATCCGCCGAATCGGCCGCAGCGCCGGCTCGGTCAGCCGGTAGAGGGCGTTGCCGATCTGGTAGACCACCTGGTTGCGCGTGTTGACCACGTTGAAGGCGACCAGCCAGCTCAGGATCGCGGCGGCGATCACCACCCAGACATACATCTGCAGCACGATGTCGATGATGCGGAAGATTGGGTCGATGACGATCATGCGCCTGTTCCAGAGGTGGTCCGTGCCGGCCCGGTCGCCGAATCCGCCCGTACCGTACCGATGCGGCCTCGAGGGAACAAGCGATGCGACGCGGGGCGGCGAGGGCTCCGGCCGCGGGAAATCATCATTCTTTCACAAACTGCGAATTCCCCTGTTGACAGGGGGTGGGGCGGCATCCTACATCACGGCCCGCCGCATCGCCCAGGTGGCGGAATTGGTAGACGCGCAGGTTTCAGGTACCTGTGGCCGAGAGGTCGTGGAAGTTCGAGTCTTCTCCTGGGCACCATCGTTCTGATGGGCCCGACGATGCGATGCAGTGGCAATGACCCGCTTTCCCAAGCGGGTCTTTCCTTTTGGGGCCGACGCCCAGTCTCGGGGATGGCCCAGGGCCGCGGCCGGTGTGAGCTGCGGCCGGAATGGTGCCGCGGCCGAAGACGGAAGGTGGCGACCGGTGTCCGAACCGATTCTGCATGACGGGGATCTGCCCGACGGCCTCGATCTCGGCGACGTGATCGCGATCGATACCGAGACGATGGGCCTGAACCCGGTGCGCGACCGGCTGTGCCTGGCCCAGCTCAGCGCCGGCGACGGCACCGTCCATCTGGTCCAGTTCCGCAAGGGCGCCTACGACGCGCCGAACCTGAAGGCGCTGCTGGCCGACCCGGCGCGGCTGAAGCTGTTCCACTTCGCCCGCTTCGACATCGCCGCGCTGCAGGCCTATCTCGGCGTCGTCACCGCGCCGGTCTACTGCACCAAGATCGCCTCCCGGCTGGTGCGCACCTTCACCGACCGGCACGGGCTGAAGGATCTGTGCCGCGACCTGATCGGCGTCGAGCTGTCGAAGCAGCAGCAGAGCTCTGACTGGGGCAGCGACCAATTGACGCCCGAGCAGCTGCGCTATGCCGCCAGCGACGTCCTGTATCTGCATGCGCTGAAGACGAAGCTGGACGAGATGCTGCGGCGCGAAGGGCGCGAGGCCCTGGCGCAGGCCTGCTTCGACTTCCTGCCGGCGCGGGCCGCGCTCGACCTCGGCGGCTGGGCGGATCTGGATATCTTCGCCCACTAGCCCGATATGGGGACACATTCGTGCCGTCTTGTGGCGGTACGGGGATCGGCCGGGCCCGGGCAGGGGCCGCCGGCGCCGATCCGGGATCAGATCGTGGTCCGCGCCCTCCGAACCGGCTATAGCAGCCGCCGCGTGGACCATTTGGGAGAAGGTATGGTGGCAACCGCAGGGATCGAGGCCGGCCGCAAGGCGCTGCTGGTGGAGCGCGATGCGCTCGACCGCCTCGCCGAATCGCTCGACGCCAGCTTCGACCGGGCCATCGACACGATCCTCGGCGCCGCGGGCCGGGTCGTGGTCAGCGGCATCGGCAAGAGCGGCCTCGTCGCGCGCAAGATCGCGGCGACCCTGGCCTCGACCGGCACCCCGGCACTGTTCGTCCACCCGGCCGAGGCCAGCCATGGCGATCTCGGCATGATCCACCAGCAGGATGTGGTGCTGGCGCTGTCCAACTCCGGCAACACCGCCGAGCTGGCCGACGTCATCGCCTACACCCGCCGCTTCGCCATCCCGCTGATCGGCATCACCAGCCGCTCCCCTTCGAACTTGGCCGACCAGTGCGACGTGGTGCTGCTGCTGCCGCCGGCGGAGGAGGCCTGCCCGACCGGGCTGGCGCCGACCACCTCCACCACCATGCAGATGGCGCTCGGCGACGCCCTTGCGGTGGCGCTGATGCACCGCCGCGGCTTCTCCCCCGACGATTTCCGGGTGTTCCACCCCGGCGGTTCGCTCGGCAACAAGCTGATCCGGGTACAGGACCTGATGCATGCCGAGGCCGAGTTGCCGCTGGTAGGCCCCCAGACCCGGATGGATGAGGCGATCATCGAGATGAGCCGGGTCGGCTTCGGCTGCGTCGGCGTGGTCGATGGCGACCGCCGGCTGGTCGGCGTGATCACCGATGGCGACCTGCGCCGGCACATGAGCGCCGGGCTGCTCGGCCAGACCGCGGGCCAGGTGATGACCCCCGGTCCGCGCACCATCCGCCCCGCGGCGCTGGCGGCGGAGGCGCTGGGGCTGATGAACCGCTACAAGGTGACCAACCTGTTCGTCACGACGGAGGACCGGCCGGTGGGCATCCTCAGGGTGCATGACTGCCTGCGGGCAGGGCTGAGCTGAGCGTGGTGGCCGCGCCGCAGAC
>NZ_JANX01000731.1 GCF_000767795.1 Inquilinus limosus MP06
GGTCCGGCACCACGATCACGTCGACGCTGTGAATGTCCGGATTCTCGGAATGCCACAGGCTGCGGATGCGGTCGGCATAGTGGGCGGCGACCCAGTCGCGCATGAAGCGGGTAGGGGCGGCGATGCGGACCTCGCCGCCGTCGAGATCGACGACGACCACCGGGCGCAGCCAGCTCTTGAAGGCGCCTTCGCCCACCTCATCGCGCAACCGGCCGCAGACCCGGGTCCATTGTTGCTCGATCGATGCGATGACTCCCCCCATCGACGACATGCTGCCTTCCGACCCCTCTCGATCCGATCCGCGGCGCGCTGCCCGCCACGCCCCCGACTGTACCTGCTCCCGCCACCAACAACACCAGATGCCCGATGCGCGGCTGCCATGCTCACAGAATTCGAACTGTAATAATCACAGTATCACGGTCGACGCGCAGGAACAATTCCCCGCAGCTACTTGTGGAGCTGCGAAGGCAGTTAATAAAAAATGTATGAGTATTTCTCAGGGACACTCACAGACTTCTGCCAATCTTCGTGAGGAAGGCTGGTAGTCGGGCAAGTTGTGTCCTGAGGTCATCTTCACCTGCTGGTGTGCAGGCGAAAGACGATCATATGCAGGGTGGGCGCGGGCTGGCAACGGAACAAATCCGGATCGCCCCAAAACGCAAAAAACGGTCCCGGACGGCGGCCCGTTGTGCCGCATCCGCCGTTATCCCCGGCAATAAGAAAGCCGTTCCGCGGCGGCTGCCGCGGAACGGCTTGTCGGTGATCGAGGCTTAGAGGGCCTTGATGCGGCCGGACAGGCGCGACAGCTTGCGCGCGACCGTGTTCTTCTGCAGCACGCCCTTGGTGACGCCGCGATGCATCTCCGGCTGCGCCGCCTTGAACGCCTCGGCCGCGGCGGCCTTGTCGCCGGACTCGATCGCCGCCTCGACCTTCTTGACGAAGGTGCGGATGCGGCTGACGCGGTTGCGGTTCACGACCGTGCGGCGCTCGGTCTGGCGGATGCGCTTCTCGGCGGACTTGTGGTTGGCCATTGTCGGTCCCAGTTCGGGCCAACGACGGCCCCAAGAAAAAACGAGGGCGCTTGATAGTCCCTTCGCGCCCGGGCGTCAAGACGAGTCTCAGCACCGCCTGCGGTCCCCCATGTGGCCCGCCCGCGAGGCATTGGCAAGCCTGCCGTCATGTTCTATATTTGTTCCTATGCCGATCAAGCCACCAGACCCAGATCTCGACGAGCTGCCCGACCAGCCGCGCAAGGGCCGCGGCGCGGTCAGCAACCGAACCGGCCGCTTCGAGGCCGCGACCCGCCACCGGGTCGATGACGGCTGGGCCGGGCTGGCGCCCGCGGATGAGGATGGCGAGCCGCCGCTGCGCACGCAGCTGCATGTCGACACCGCCCGCACCATCATCACCCGCAACGACTCGCCGGACATCATGTTCGACCGGTCGATCAATCCCTATCGCGGCTGCGAGCACGGCTGCATCTACTGCTTCGCCCGGCCGACCCATGCCTGGCTGGGCCTGTCGCCGGGCCTCGATTTCGAGACCCAGCTCTTCTACAAGCCGGACGCGCCGGAGCTGCTGGAGGCGGAGCTGCGGCGCCCCGGCTATGTCCCGGCGGTGATGGCGATGGGCACCAACACCGACCCCTACCAGCCGATCGAGCGCGAGCTGAAGCTGACCCGCCGGGTGATCGAGGTGCTGTCGCGCTTCAACCACCCGCTCGGCATCGTCACCAAATCGGCGCTGATCGCCCGCGACATCGACCTGCTGGCGCCGATGGCGGCCAAGGGGCTGGCGGCCGTCTGTATCTCGCTGTCGACGCTGGACCGCGAGCTGGCGCGGACGCTGGAGCCGCGGGCCGCGACCCCGCCGCGGCGGCTGGAGACGATGCGGCAGCTGACCCAGGCCGGCATCCCGGTGATCGTGCTGACCTCGCCGATGATCCCCGGCCTCAACGACCATTCGCTGGAGCAGGTGCTGGAGGCGTCGGTGAAAGCCGGGGCCACGGCCGCCGGCTGGACCCTGCTGCGGCTGCCGCTGGAGATCGCCGGCCTGTTCGAGGAATGGCTGCAGGCGCATGCGCCGGACCGGGCCGGGCGGGTGATGTCGCTGATCCGCCAGACCCGCGGCGGCAAGCTCTACAAATCCGGTTTCGGCGAACGGCATCGCGGCGAGGGGCCGGTGGCCGAGCTGATCCGCACCCGCTTCAACCACGCCGTCCGCCGGCTCGGCCTCGACCGCAAGCGCTGGACCCTCGACATCACCCAGTTCTCCCCGCCGCCACGGCCGGGCGACCAGATGAGCCTGTTCTAGGGGAGAGCGGCGTCCGGCGCCCTTCTCCTTATGTGTCATGCCCGGGCTTGGCCCGGGCATCCAGAGATGCCGAGGCCGCTCCGGATGGCCCCCCTGGATTGCCGGGTCAAGCCCGGCAATGACAGATTGGGGTGTCGGCACCAAACCTCTCATCGGCCATCCGGCCTTGGCTCTTCGCCCCGCCGGCGCTATGCCCTGGGGCAGGAGGGTCGAAATTGCCGGATTGGAGTCTCGAGATCGAATGCGGCGCGCCGGGGCGGAG
>NZ_JANX01000732.1 GCF_000767795.1 Inquilinus limosus MP06
GGGATGGCGCGGCAGCGCTCCAGCGCCGCCAGCCCGGCCGGGGTCAGCCGCGGCGGCTTCACCCGCCGGTCCAGCAGTGTGGTGCCGAGATGCTGCTCCAGCCGCTGGATCTGCCGGGTCACCGCCGGCTGGGTCAGCGGCAGCCGCTCTGCCACCCGCTGGATCGACCCGGTCTCCGCCAGCAGCACGAAGGCGCGCATCTCGTCCAACATCATGCCGAGCCGTCATGAAGTTTCTGAAAACAATGAATTTGAAGATTAGCCGACGGAAGGCGATGTCTCCAGCGCAACTTTTTTGGAGACGTCCGATGAAGGCGTTCGTGATCGAAGAGGGCGAGGGCATCGACCGGCTGCGCCCGGTGGACCTGCCGGTGCCGGAGCCGCGGCGGGGCGAGGTGGTGCTGCGGATGCGCGCCGCGTCGCTGAACTACCGCGACCTGGAGATCGTGCGCGGCACCTATCATGCCGATTTCCCGCTGCCGATGGTGCCGCTGTCCGACGGCGTCGGCGAGGTGGTGGCGGTGGGGGAGGGGGTGACCCGGGTCAAGCCCGGCGACCGGGTGGCCATGACCTTCTGGCAGGGCTGGACGGCCGGCGACTTCGAGGGCATCGAGCGGGCGGTGCCGCTGGGCGGGCCCGGCCCCGGCGTGCTGGCGGAATATGTCCGCCTCGACGCCGGGGGCGTGGTCGCGGTGCCGGAGCACCTGACCGACGCCGAGGCGGCGACATTGCCCTGCGCCGCGCTGACCGCCTGGACCTCGCTGGTCGCCGAAGGCGGGATCAAGGCCGGCGACACGGTACTGGTGCAGGGCACCGGCGGCGTCTCCGTCTTCGCCCTGCAATTCGCCGTCGCCGCCGGCGCCTGCGCGATCGTCACCTCCTCCAGCGACGAGAAGCTGGAGCGGGCGCGGGCGCTCGGCGCCTTCGGCACGGTGAACTACCGGTCCACTCCGGACTGGGATTCGTCGGTGCGCGAGCTGACCGGCGGCCGCGGCGTCGACCACGTCATCGAGGTCAGCGGGCCGGGCACCTTCGCCCGCTCCCTCGCCGCGATCCGCACCGGTGGGCAGATCAACGTGATCGGCTATCTCGGCGGCAAGACGGCCGAAATCAACCCGATGCAGATCCTGTTCCGCCGCGCCCGCATCCGCGGCATCCCGGTCGGCTCCCGCGACAGCTTCGAGGCGATGAACCGCGCCATCGCCGCCACCGGGCTGCGGCCGGTGATCGACCGCAGCTTCCCCTGGACCGAGGCGCGGCAGGCCCTGCGGCATCTGGAAGCGGCACAGCATTTCGGCAAGGTGGTGCTGGCCTTCTGAGCCGCCGGGCGCAGCCGGGCGGGAAAATGTCATAATTCAAGGGGTTGGCAGCCGCGGCTCGATCGCTACTCTTTGGGGAAACCACATCACCCCTGGGAGAGACAGCCCGCCGATGACGCGGACCTGCCACCCCTTTCTGCTGCGTTCCGCCGCCGTTGCCGTACTGCTGTCGGCGACGGCGGCGCATGCCCGGCCCGACGAGGACGGCGGCGTCGCGCCGCGGCCGATGCCGGGCTTCATCCCGCCGGCCACGGTCACCTTCGACATTCCGGCCGATCCTGACCCTGTCCGCTGGCGCCAGCCGCACCGGGCGTGGACCCCGACGCCGGCGAGCGCCTATGCCGCTTCCGATCCCGGCGCGGGGGCGGTCACCGGCCAGCGCGACATCACCGGCGCCGGCTCGGTCGCCGCGGCGTTGCAGTCCCAGACCCCCGGCTTCGTCGCCAGGACCGGCGTCACCTTCGACATCCCGGCCGACCCCTATCCCGGCTTCGCCCAGCGCTGGGACCGGACGGAGATGGCGCGGCGCGCCGCCACCGGCAAGGCGCAGGCCAGTCTCGGCCTGACCGAGCTGCCCTGGTTCGTACCGTTCTGGCAGTCGGCCAGGATCGAGGCCAGCTTCGACCCCCAGGGCGGCGAGGGCACCGGGCAGCTGGCGGCGGTGCTGTCGCGCGCCTGGTCCTTCATCGGCCTGACCGGGTCGTCGGAGGATCGCTACACCGAGACCCGCGGCGGGCTGCTGGGGCCGGAGGCGCCGGTGACCAGCTGGGAGATCGGCCGCACCACCCGGCTGGAGCTGCCCTGGCACACCACCGCGCTGCTGCTGGGCAGCGAGGTGACCAGTGCCGACCGGCGCTTCACCGGCAGCATCGGCGCCGAGCAGACGCTGTTCGGCCGGCTCAAGGCCAGCGCCTCGCTGGTCGACCTCGGCGGCGACCAGCCGGGCGTCACCTTCACCGCCGGATTCTCCTTCAATTGGTAGCCGCAGGGGCCGCGGATCCGGCCCCTCGACCGGCGCAAACCCGCCCGGGCGCTGGCATTCCGGCCGGCCGGACAGGATCATCTTGCGCGCCGCAAACAAAGCTGAGAGAGTGGTCTAGACCACCCACGACAAGCTGCAGCGACGCCGCATGGGAACCGAGACCGCATCACGCCGCTTCAAGGGCATCGACGCCTGGGAGGATGCGGAGATCCTCGACGCGCTGCTGGAATCCCAGCTCGCCGCCGTCGCCGCGGTGCGGCCGGCCCTGCCGGCC
>NZ_JANX01000733.1 GCF_000767795.1 Inquilinus limosus MP06
GCGCTGCTGCGCGACCTGCGGCAGCGCTTTCCACGCCTGTCGCTGCGCCTGACCGGCGGGTTGGCGCACGCGCTGCTGGCCGATCTCGACCGCGGCCGGCTGGACGCCGCGGTGGTGCTGCTGCAGGAGAGCGCCGCGCCCTATCCCGGCCGGGTGGTGGGGCAGGAGAAGCTGGTGGTGGTCGGCGGCCGCGGCTTGGCCCTGCCGCGCCGCCCGTCCCTGGCCGACCTCGCCGCCTGTGACTGGGTGGTCAGCCCGCGCGAATCCTGCGACGTGCGGTCGGCGCTGGAGGCGCTGTTCGCGCGGGAGGGGCTGGAGCTCAGGATCTCCGCCGAGGTGCATGACCTGGCGATCCAGCAGTCGCTGATCCGCTCCGGCTTCGGCCTCGGCGTGCTGCCGTCGCGGCGCAGCGCGCCCTTCACCGCGCGGGACGAGCTGCGCCGCATCGACCTGCCCGGCTTCCGCTTCGACTTCGCCATCAGCGTGGTGCGGGCGCCGCATCTCGGCCGGCTGGACCGCGCGGTCGACCATCTGGAGCAGGGGCTGCGGCAGAGGCTGGCGCCGGCGGTGGTATCCATGGCGGCGGGGTAGCCCCTATTTGCCGTCATTGCGAGGAGGCGAAGCCGACGAAGCAATCCAGGGGCCGGTTCGCACTGGCCCCTGGATTGCTTCGCTGCGCTCGCAATGACGATAAAGGGTTACGAAGCGAGAGCAGTCACACGTCGTCGGCCACGCGGGACGGCTGCCCCGGCAATCCCAGCCTTCGGGCGGCGATGTCGATGATGCGGCGGGGCGGGTGGCGGATGTCGACCGTCACCACCCGCTCGCCGTCGCCCGGCGGCTCCAGCGTCTCGAACTGGCTGCGCAGCAGCGAGGGCGGCATGAAATGGCCCTTGCGGTTGGCCAGGCGGGTGGCGATCACCGCCTCCGACCCCGACAGGTAGAGGAAGGCGACGCCGGATCGGCCGGCCACCAGCCGGTCGCGATACACCCGCTTCAGCGCCGAGCAGGCCAGCACCGCCGGCTGCCCCTCCTCCAGCCACTGCCCGATCTGCGCCGCCATGGCGTCGAGCCAGGGCCAGCGGTCCTCGTCGGTCAGCGGATGCCCGGCCTTCATCTTCTCGATATTGGCCGGCGGGTGGAAGCTGTCGGCGTCGGCGAAGACCCCGCCCATGCGCCGGGCCAGCTGCTTGCCGATCGTGGTCTTGCCCGAGCCGGAGACGCCCATGACGATGACCACGCCGGGCGGGCCGCCGCGGCCGGAATCGGAAGGTTGGGTCGAGTCCGCGGCCGGCATGGGCATGTCCTCAGCTGAGCTTCACAACCTCGCCGGTGCGGAAGCTCTCATCCGCCGCCAGCACGATGCGCAGGCTGTCGATCGCCGCCTGCATGGAGTCGGTCAGGTCCAGGTCCTCGCGGATCGCGCGCAGGAAGAACTCCTGCTCGCGGTCGCACAGCTCCTGATGGCCGGGCTCGTCGGCCATGGTGATCCAGCGGTCTTTCTCGACGAAGTGGTTGTCCGCGTCGATCGCGGCGGAGTGGACCTTCAGCGCGTTGGTCTTGGTGTGCCGGTCGATATCGGCGGAATCGGAGATGGCGTCGGTCTTCGCCTCGCCCTGCCCGTCCTGCGGCACCACGATCGAGACGCAGCCCTTCGGCCCGACCACGTCCTTCACGAAATAGGCCACCTCGCTCATCATCGGGCCCCAGCCGGCCTCGTACCAGCCGACCGAGCCGTCGTCGAAGACGACGTGCAGATGGCCGTAATTGTGGATCGCCACCTCGTCCGACAGCCCGGCGCCGATGCCGTGCACCCGCACCGGCTTGGCCCCGGTCATCTGGCACATCACGTCGACATAGTGGACGCCGCAATCGACCACGGGCGACAGCGACTGCAGCAGGTTCTTGTGCCAGGTCCAGGACGGGCCGGAGCTCTGCTGGTTCAGGTTCATCCGCATCACCAGCGGCTTGCCCAACGTCTTCGCCACCTCGATGAACCTCACCCAGGAGGGGTGGACGCGCAGGATGTAGCCGATCACCAGCTTGCGGCCGGTCTCCTTGGCCCGGGCGACGACGCGCTCGGCATCCTCGACCGTGGTGGCGATCGGCTTCTCCATGAACACATGGGCGCCGGCATCCATCGCCTGCAGCGCGAACTCGGCATGGGTGTCGGACCAGGTGTTGATCGAGACGGCGTCCGGCCAGGTCTCGGCCAGCGCCGCGTCGTAATCGGCGAAGCGGGGATAGTCGGCCAGTTCGGCCGGCAGGTCGGCCTGGGCGATCGAGCGGGAGACCAGGCCGACGATCTCGAACCCGGCGAGCCGGTGATAGGCCAGGGCGTGCGACAGGCCCATATGGCCGACCCCGACGACGAGGACGCGCACCGGTTCGGACATGGCAAGACTCCCTGATGATGGTCTTGGGACGCGCTGAGGGAAAGGCCTCCCCCCCCTTGCTGTCATGCCCGGGCTTGACCCGGGCATCCAGAGACTGTCGACACCTTCTGGATTGCCGGGTCAAGCCCGGCAATGACAGGAAAGGGAAACCGGGCCTGTCACC
>NZ_JANX01000734.1 GCF_000767795.1 Inquilinus limosus MP06
ATTTCAGCCACGACCCGATCCGCCTGCCGCCGCGGCCGCCGACGCTGCGGCATGCCAGCTACGAGGACGATTTCGACTTCACCACCGTGTTCTGCGACGTGTTCTGGGATGCGTCGGGCGAGTCGATCCGCCTGGTCGGGCCGCCGCTCCTGAACCTGGAGGCGGAGCTGGACTTCGCCTTCACCGCCCTGCCCTCGATGCAGCGCTGCGCCTTCGAGGTGCGGCACAAGCGCTGGGTCGACCTGGTCACCGTCCCGGTCCCGCCCGGCACCACCGGGCTGATCGCCGACACCAGCCTGGGCCGCGCCTTCCTGGCGCCGCAGCCCAATCTGAGCGGGCTGTTCGACGGCCGCCGCTGCATCTATGCGATGAGCCAGGACAACGACATCGCCTGGATCCAGGATTGGGTGCGCTACTATTCCCGCGGCCATGGCGCCAACGGCGTCGTCCTCTACGACAACGCCTCGACGGCCTACGATGTCCGCGAGCTCGACGACGCGCTGCGGTCGATCGACCCGGCGATCGAGGTGCTGACCATCCCCTGGCCCTACAAATGGGGCGTGTTCGACGGCCGCCGCCCGCTGTCCTACAGCATATGGGATTCGTTCTACGGCCAGGCCGCGGCCTTCGAGCATGCGCGGCTGCGCTACTTCCGGACCGCCGCCAGTGTCATCAACGTCGACATCGACGAGCTGGCGGTCACCCGCGACGGCCAGAGCGTGTTCGAGATCGCCGAGCAGTCGGACACCGGCTTCATCCGCTTCGACGGCTGGTGGATCCACAATTACGCGACCGAGCCCCTGCCCCAGCAGCGCCGGCACAAGCACTTCTTCCACAAGAAGGTGGGCCGCCTGGACGCCTGCACCGAGAAATGGGCGGTGGTGCCGGCCAAATCGCCCGAGGACGTGCAATGGGCGATCCACAACGTCATCGGCATGACCCCGGACGAGGCCAGCTTCAAGGTCGGCCTGCGCCACTTCAAGCCGATCAACACCAGCTGGGACGTCGATTCCAACCTGACCGACGCCAAGCGCACCGAGCTGTTCCACGGCGACGGCGCCGGGCTGGAGATCGACGAGGAGCTGCGCCGGACGCTGGCCCGGGTGTTCCCCGACGGCGAAGATGACCGGCCGGCCGCGGCCCCGGCCCGCCCGGCCGAGATCGTGGCCTATCAGCATCGGGTGCGCAGCGAGGCCCTGGCCCGTTCCGGCCGGGTCGAGGAGGCCGTCGCGGAGGCGCGCCGCGCGGCCGGGCTGCTGCCCGGCCATCCGGCGACCCTCCTGCATCTCGGCAAGCTGCGGCAGGCCCAGGGCGGCGAGGACGAGGCCGCCCGGCTCTCCGAGGAGGCGCAGCGGCTGCGCGAGGCCGACCCGCTGTACCATGTCCAGATGGGCCGGTCGGCCCAGCACACCGGCGAGATCGACCAGGCGGTCGCCAGCCTGCGCCGGGCGCTCGAGCTCGACCCGGACTCGATCGACGCGGCGGAGCTGCTGTTCAAGCTGTTCTGGGGCCATGGCCGCTACGGCGAAGGCCGGGTTCTCGCCCGCGAGTGGGTCGCGCGCGCCCCGGCCGATCTGGCCGAGGCCCAGGCCCTGGCCGCCACCATGCTGATGACGATCGGCCGGGCGCCGGAGGCGATCCGGCTTTGGCGCAACGCCCTCGCGCTCGACCCGCAGCGGTCCGACTTCCATCACAGCCTGGCGCGCTGCCTGCTGCTCGACCGCAGCCTGGCCGAGGCGGAGGAGATCGAGCGGACGGCGATCCGCCTGTTCGAGGACGAGCGCGACCATGCCCGCGACCCGATCCCGCCCGAGGTGGTGCAGAAGCTGAAGCGCAAGCTGCTGCTGCGCGCCTCGACCCGGTCGTCGATGTTCGAGCAGCTGGGGCGCATCCTGCGGGCGCGCGGCCGGCTGGAGGAGGCGGCCGAGGCCCTGCGCGAATCGATCCGGCACTACCGCTTCGACCCCGACCTGCATCTGCTGCTGGCCGAGATCCTGACCGATCTCCGCCAGCCCGGGCAGGCCAAGGCGGCGCGGGAGAAGGCCGCGGCGGTGGCGCGGGAGTTGCTGGGCCATCCGCCCAACACCATCCGCACCGCCTTCGACCGCGAGCGCGACATGGTCGGGCTGTACGCCTGGGTCGCCACGATCCTGCAGCGCTGCGGCCATGCCGATGAGGCGACGGCGACGATCGAGGAGATCGGCCGGAACTTCGCCGGCAGCGCCAATGCCACGGTCGCGCGCGCCGGCTTCCTGATCTCGGCGGACAGGGCGTCGGAGGCGGAGCGCCTGATCGCCGAGGCGATCGCCCGGGGCGAGGACCATTCCCGGCTGCATCATCTGCACAGCACGGCGCTGTCGCAGCTGAACCGGCTGCCCGAGGCGATCGCCGCCTGCCGGAAGGCGCTGGCGCATGATCCGGACGGGCCGCATCTGCATCGCAGCCTGGCCGCGCTGCAGATCTCCGCCAGGCGCTGGGCCGATGCCGTCGCGACGCTGGAGACCGCGATCGCGCTGGAGCCGTCGCATGCCGGCGCCCAGCGCCAGCTCAGCACCGCCC
>NZ_JANX01000735.1 GCF_000767795.1 Inquilinus limosus MP06
GGCGATGCCGGCGACATTCTCGGTGCCGGCGCGGCGCCGGCCTTCCTGCGCCCCCGCCGCGCAGCAGCGGCGCCAAGCCGGCGAGCCCGTCGCGCAGCACCAGGGCGCCGATGCCCTGCGGCCCGCCCAGCTTGTGGGCGGAGAGGCTGAGGGCATCGACCTCGGCCCCCACCGCGGGCAAGGAAGTGCGGCCCGCTGCCTGGACCGCATCGCAATGGACCAGCGCGCCGTGGCGGCGGGCGATCGCCGCGGCCCCAGCCACCGGCTGGATCACCCCGGTCTCGTTGTTCACCGCCATGACCGAGACGATCGCCGGCTCGGCTCCGGCCGCCAGCATGCGGTCAAGGGCCGCGAGATCGATCCGGCCGTCGTCGCCGACCGGGATGCGGTCGGTGGCCCAGGCCAGAGCGCTGTCATGCTCGATGGCGGAGGTCAGGACGCGGCGCCGGCCGAGGCCGGTCAGCGCCAGGGCGTTGGCCTCGGTGGCGCCGCCGGTGAAGACGATCTGGGCCGGGACGACCCCGGCCAGGGCGGCGACCTGCCTCCGCCCCGTCTCGACCAGTCGTCGGGCCTCGCGGCCGAAGCGGTGCACCGAGGACGGGTTGCCCACCGAGTCCAGCGCCGCGAGCATGGCGTCGCGCGCCTCCGGCCGCAGCGGCGCGGTGGCGTTGTGATCGAGATAGACGATGGGGGTCACGGCGCGCGCCTCACTCGGCGGCGGCGATCACGCCCTGCCCGGCGGGGAACAGATGGCTGGAACCGAGCACCCGGCGATTGACCACGTCCTCGACCGTGACCGAGGACAGGTACATGTGGATCTGGTTGCCCAGCTCCTCCCACAGGTCGTGGGTCAGGCAGCGGCTCTTGTCGCTGTGGCAGCCCAGCGGGCTGTGCTTCTCGCAGCGTGTGGCCTGGATCGGCTCGTCCACTGCGAAGATGATGTCGGAGATGCGCACCGTGCCGCAAGGCCGGGCCATCAGATAGCCGCCCCCGGGCCCGCGCACGCTGCGGACCAGGCCGCCACGGCGCAGCTTGGCGAAGAGCTGCTCGAGATACGGCAGCGAGATCTCCTGGCGGAGGGCGATGTCGGCGAGCGCCACCGGGCCATCGGCCCCGTGCCGCGCCAGGTCGACCATCGCCATGACGGCGTAGCGTCCCTTGGTGCTCAAACGCATCTTCTGCGCCCCCATCGGCCCGACCTGCCCGCCGGACCGGAAACCATACTGCTGCCCGCGCCGCGGACCGGAGACCCATCACCTCCGGCGATCCGCTCTGAAGCGCAATCCGCGTCTCTCAGCCCCGTCCGGTCCGGTGTGCCTCGATCAAGACCCTTGAACACGCAGGCCGTCCCGATGCTATACGAACATTTCGCGTGGATCGTGTTGAGGCGGGTGGCCGGCACGGTCCGCGACGTGGCAGGGTGAGTGACCGCTTAGATATAGATATCCGAGTGTGATGGTCAAGAAAGCCGCCTTACCGCGCCGGACCGCCCCGCCGCCATCTCGAGGAGCTTAACGGCCGATGCCGGACGTCATCTTCAACGGATCCGAGGGACGCCTCGAAGGCCGTTACACCCCGAGCAAGCGCAGCAACGCGCCGATCGCGCTGCTGCTGCACCCGGACCCGCTGGGCGGCGGCACGATGTTCAACAAGATCGTGCACACGCTGTACCAGGCGTTCAAGAAGCACGAATTCACCGTGCTGCGCTTCAACTTCCGCGGCGTCGGCCGCAGCCAGGGCATCCATGACCGCGGCGAGGGCGAGCTGTCCGATGCCGCCTCGGCGCTGGACTGGCTGCAGGCGCTGAACCCGAATGCCGAGGCCTGCTGGGTCGGCGGCTTTTCCTTCGGCGCCTGGATCGGCATGCAGCTCCTGATGCGGCGGCCGGAGATCGACGGCTTCATCTCGGTGGCGCCGCCGGCGAACAAGTACGACTTCACCTTCCTGGCGCCCTGCCCCTCCTCCGGCCTGATCGTCCAGGGCGACAAGGACGACCTGGTGCCGCATGACGCGGTGCAGAAGCTGGTCAACAAGCTGTCGCAGCAGAAGGACATCAAGATCGACTACCGGCTGGTGCCGGGGGCGAACCACTTCTTCACGCTGCACAACGACCAGCTGCTGGCCCATATCGACGAGTACCTGACCAAGTCGGTGAAGCTGGCGCCGCCCCAACCCACCGAATGATCACCGCCGGCTGATCAGCCGGCCGGCCCGGGGGCGGGCGGCATCGGGGCAGGATACAGGGGATCGAGCATGGCGAAGACCGAAGCCGAGACGCCGAACGCCGACCAGATCGCCTATTGGAACGAGGCCGGCGGGTCGGTCTGGGTCGAGATGCAGGACCGCTTCGACCGGATGACCGCTCCGTTCAGCCGGCAGACGGTCGCGGCGCTGGCCCCCAGGACGGGCGAAAGGCTGCTCGACATCGGCTGCGGCAGCGGCGGCAGCACGCTGGAGCTGGCGCGGCTGGTCGGCCCCGGCGGCCAGGTGCTGGGCGTCGACATCTCGGCCCCGATGCTCGGCCTCGCCCGGCGCCGCGCCGC
>NZ_JANX01000736.1 GCF_000767795.1 Inquilinus limosus MP06
TCTAGTCTGGGCGATGGCCGGTGCGGCCGCGAGCGCTCCCAGCGCCGCGCCGCCGCCGGCCAGGCCGCGCAGCACGGCGCGACGGCTGGGAACATCTGCGGGAGTGAGGGTCTTGCCGTGTTCGTCGGTGGTGCTCATGGCGTTCGGTCCGGTCAGTCCAGCCCTAAGGCGGTGCGCAGCTTCGGCATGTCGTCGGCCAGGGCCGTCACCGGGGCCTGCAGCCCGGTGCGGTCGTCGCGGGTCAGCGCCAGCCCGGCCGCGGTCAGGTTGCCGTCGATCCGGTCGCTCAGCGTCTTGTCGGCCTTCTGGCTCAGCGGCCGCAGCAGCCCGACGATGCGGGCCACCCCCTCCAGATCCGCCTTGGCGGCGTCGGAATCGATGGCCGGGTCGGCGGCCAGGCGGGCGATCACGGCGGCGGCACCGCCGGCCATCTTCTCCGGCGGGATGGACAGGTCGGCGATCCGGGCCTGCAGCGCCTGCACATCGGCCGCAAGCTTGTCGGCGACGGGCTCGAGCCCGTCGGTCGAGCCGCGGGTGACCAGCGCGTATTGCAGCCGGCGGAAACCGGTGAAGCCCGGGTCGTCCTCCTTCTTCTCGAAATAGTCGGCGCGGGCGTCCAGCGCCGTGTCGAG
Organism: Inquilinus limosus MP06; assembly: GCF_000767795.1. Lineage (GTDB taxonomy): Bacteria > Pseudomonadota > Alphaproteobacteria > DSM-16000 > Inquilinaceae > Inquilinus > Inquilinus limosus_E. The sequence continues at coordinate 633 of NZ_JANX01000736.1, forward strand.
ATCGGCGAACAGGTCGGCGATCGGCTTGATCCGCTGGTAATGGACCCAGGCCGGCACCAGCAGGCTGCGCGCCTGGGCCAGGTCGCCGGCCTTGACCGCGGCGACCAGCGGCGGCGTGGCATCGGCCAGGGCCTTGGCTTCCTGCGTGACGTAGACCTTGTATTCGGCAATCGGCCCGATCAGCTCGATCAGCGAGGGCTGCAGCGCCTGGGCGGGAGCGTTCTTCGCCGCGGTCACGGTCAGGGTGCCGCGCGGGTTGCTCAAGAGGCCGCAGGTGATCTGGTAGCTGCCGGGCTCCAGCTTGGCGGTCAGGCTCTGGGTGAAGCCGGGGGCGATGTTCTCGCGCTCCTCCACCACCATCACGCCCTGCAGGATCTCCCACTCCAGCGCGCGGTTGCTGGCGTTCTTGACCTGGAAGGTGACGCGCCCGGCCTCGACCGTCAGCTCGTTCGGCTCGCAGCTCTGGGCGGTGATGGTCACCGCCGTGCCGCCGCCCGCGGCGGTCCTGGGCGCCGCGGAGCGGTGCAGATAGGCATAGACGCCGAGCCCGGCGACGGCGACGGCGAGGATCGCGACGACGCCGACGCCGATCCGGGTGGTGCGCTGCAGGGACGACATTCGGGCCTCAGGCGTTCGATCGCGCCTCCTGCGCCACGCGGCCGCCGCTCAGGAACAGCGGCAGGGTGACGAGGAGGAAGAGGATGTAGACGGCGACCTCGCCGACCGTCGGCGTGTCCTGGTAGCCGAAGATGCCGGCCAGCACCGAGCCGAGCGGCCCGTCGATCGGCAGGATGTGGCTGAGGTCGAAGGCGATCTCCTGCAGCCCGTTCCACAGCCCGGCCTCGTGCAGCGCCCGCAGCGACCCGGCCAGGAGGCCGGCGGCGACCACCAGGATGAACAGCCCGGTCCAGCGGAAGAAGCGTTTCAGGTTGAGCCGGACGCCGAACCAGAAGATGGCAAAGCCGACCGCGACCGCCACCGCCACGCCGGCCAGGGCGCCGATCGGCGCCGCCAGCCCGACATCCTGCTGGAAGGTGGCGAGCAGGAAGAACACCGATTCCAGCCCCTCGCGGGCGACCGCGAAGAAGGCCATGCCGATCAGCGCCAGGCCCTTGGCATCATGCCCTTCGAGCGCGGCGTCGACCGAATGCTGCAGCTGCGCCTTGATCGAGCGCGCGGCCTTGCGCATCCAGAACACCATGGACGTCAGGACGAAGACCGCGACCAGCCCGACGACGGCCTCGAACAGCTCCTGCTCGCGCTGCGGGAACTCGGCGCTGATCAGGTTCAGGACGATGCCGACGGCGATGGAGAGCAGGACGGCGATGGCGATGCCGATCCAGACCAGCGGCATCCATTGCGTCCGCCCGGTCTGGCGCAGGTAACCGGCGATGATGCCGACGATGAGGGCGGCTTCGATGCCCTCGCGCATCATGATCAGGAACGGTACAAGCATCCCGACATCATCCCGAACTCACCGCTGATGCCCGCCGGCAATTGCGAGCAAGAATGCGTATCTCTCGCAGTTCTTCTGCTCCCATCCCCGAGCGTTGTCGAGGCCGCTTCGCTGCGGGATACGTTAAATTTGTCGTAATCCGGCGGCGACCGAGCCGGAACCGGGGCGGCGGCGGCGCTGTTGGCGGGAGGGAAAGGAGCCCGCCATGCCCGAGACCGGAGCCCCCAAATCCGCCGCTGCCGCCGCCGCGGAGGTGTCAGGATCGAAGTCCACGCGCGCCGCCGCCGAACTCGACGAGGCGACGACTGCGACGGACGCCACCCGCCGCGACCTGGAGGCGGACCTCCGCGCGCTGCGCGAGGATGTCGCCCGCCTCGGCGAGACCGTGGCCTCGATGGCACAGGCCCGCGCCAGCGCGCTGGACGAGGCGGTGCACCGAAAC
>NZ_JANX01000737.1 GCF_000767795.1 Inquilinus limosus MP06
CCGGAGATGGTCCGCGTGCTGCGCGACGCCGAGGCGGCGGAGGCCGGGCGATGAGCGCCGCGGCGTCGGAAGGCCGCCTGGCCCCGGCGGCGATGGCGTTGCCGGCGACGATCCTGTTCGCCGGGCTGGTGCTGGCGCCGCTGCTGGCTGACCCTGATCCTGTCCTTCCGCGTCTACGACCACACCACCGGGGTGCAGGACGCGCTGACCCTCGGCCAGTACCTGACGGTGCTCACCGATCCATACTATTACGAGATCTTCCTGCGCACCTTCCGCCTGGCAGCCCTGACCACGCTGATCTGCATCGTCGTCGGCGCGCCCGAAGCCTATGTGCTGAGCCGGATGCGCAGCCCCTGGCGGTCGATCTTCCTGCTGGTGGTGCTGGCGCCGCTCTTGGTCTCGGTCGTTGTCCGCGCCTTCGGCTGGAGCATGCTGCTGGGCCCGACCGGGCTGGTGAACGAGGCGACCCAGGCGCTGGGCCTCGGCCGCGTCCGGCTGCTCTACACCGAGACGGCGGTGGTGGTGGCGCTGGTCCACATCATGCTGCCCTTCATGGTCATCCCGGTCTGGACCTCGCTGCAGAAGCTGGACCCGGCGACCGAGCAGGCCGCGCTGTCGCTGGGCGCGTCGCCCGCCACCGTGCTGCGCCGGGTGGTGCTGCCGCAGATCCTGCCCGGCCTCCTGTCCGGCAGCCTGATCGTGTTCGGCCTCGCCGCCAGCTCCTTCGCCATCCCCGGCCTGCTGGGCGGGCGGCGGCTGAAGATGGTCGCGACCGTGGTCTACGACGAATACCTGAACTCGCTGAACTGGCCCCTGGGCGCCGCCATCGCGGTGATCCTGCTGGTCGCCAACCTGGCCATCATGCTCGGCTACAACCGGATCGTCGAAGGACGGTACCGGAAGAGCCTCGGGTGAGGCGCCGATGTCCCGCAACGGCCCCCTCGCCCTGGTCTTCCACGCGCTGGTCGTGATCTTCATGCTGGCGCCGCTGGCGATCGTCTGCCTGGTCGCCTTCACGCCGGAGAACACGCTGAGCCTGCCGACCGCCGGCGCCTCGCTGCGCTGGTTCGACGCGGTGTTCCACCATCCGGACTTCCTGCAGTCTTTCTGGAACAGCCTGGGCCTGGCGACCCTGTCGGCGACGCTGTCGACCGCGATCGCCGTGCCGGCCGGCATCGCCACCACCCGCTACGCCTTCCGCGGCCGCGACGCGCTGAACGCGCTGTTCCTGTCGCCGCTGCTGATCCCGCATCTGGTGCTGGGCGTGGCACTGCTGCAGCTGTTCTCGCAGCTCGGCGCCGCCGGCAGCTTCTTCTGGCTGGTGCTGGCCCACAGCGTGGTGATCACGCCCTATGCGCTGCGGCTGGTGATCGCCGCCCTGGTCGGCTTCGACCGGTCGACCGAGCAGGCGGCGGCGTCGCTCGGGGCCGGCGCCTTCACCGTGTTCCGCCGCATCACCCTGCCGATGATCCTGCCCGGCGTCGCCGGCGGCTGGCTGCTGGCCTTCATCAACAGCTTCGACGAGCTGACGATGTCGATCTTCGTCACCTCCCCCGCCACCGTCACCCTGCCGGTGCGGATGTACATGTACGCGACGGAATCGATCGACCCGATGATGGCCGCCGTCTCGGCCCTGATGGTCGCCGTCACCGCCGTCGCCATGGTCGTGCTCGACCGCATCTACGGCCTCGACCGCATCCTGGTCGGCCGCCAGTGACCGGATCCCCCCGATGCCCATCCTGACCCGCCTGGCCGAGACCGGCCGGCCCGAGATCCGCTTCCGCCTCGACGGGCGGCCCGCCACCGCCCTGGCCGGCGACACGGTGCTGACCGCGATCCTGACCACGGCCGACCGGCTGCGGCGATCGGAGTTCAGTGGCGGCCCCCGCGCCGGCTTCTGCCTGATGGGCGCCTGCCAGGATTGCTGGGTGGCGACCGAGGACGGGCAGCGCTTCCGCGCCTGTTCCACCGCCATCGCCGAGGGCATGCGGCTGGTGACCGGCCCGGGAGAGGCGGCATGAGCGGCGAGATCCGGCCGGTCATCGTCGGCGCCGGTCCGGCCGGCATCCGCGCCGCCCAGGCCCTGGCAGCGGCCGGGCTGCGGCCGGTGGTGGTCGACGAGGCGCCGAAGGGCGGCGGCCAGATCTATCGCCGCCAGCCGGACGGCTTCACCCGCGACACGAGAACCCTCTACGGCACCGAGGCAGCCAAGGCCGAGGCGCTGCACCGGACCATCGACGGGCTCGCCATCGACCACCGGCCGAACACCCTGGTCTGGAACATCGAGGCCGGGGCGCTGGACCTGCTGCGCGACGGCCGGGCGGAGAGGCTGCCCTACAGCCACCTGATCCTGGCCACCGGCGCCACCGACCGGATCCCTGCCGATCCCGGGCTGGACGCTGCCCGGCGCCTACAGCCTGGGCGCGGCGCAGGTGGCGTTAGAAATACCAGGGCTGCGGCATCGGCCGCCGCATCGCCTTCACCGGCACCGGCCCGCTGCTGCCGCTGGTCGCCTCGCAGTATCTCAA
>NZ_JANX01000738.1 GCF_000767795.1 Inquilinus limosus MP06
CGCCGACCACGGCATCGTGCCGGACCGGGCCGACGCCGTCCGCTCGGCCCTGGCGGCGGCCGCGGCGGAGGCGGATGCGATCGTCACCTCCGGCGGCGTTTCGGTCGGCGACGAGGACCACGTCAAGGAGGCGCTGGAGGCCACGGGCGGCCGGCTGCATCACTGGCGGCTGGCGATCAAGCCGGGCAAGCCGGTGGCGCTGGGCCAGATCGGCGGCGTCGCCTTCCTGGGCCTGCCGGGCAACCCGGTGGCGGCGATGGTCACCTTCCTGCTGGTGGCCCGGCCGCTGCTGCTGCACCTGGCAGGCGCCGAGCCGCTGCCGCTGCGCCGCTTCCCGGTCGCCGCCGGCTTCGGCCACGGCAAGAAACCGGGCCGCCGGGAGTTCCTGCGCGCGGTGCTGGAGACCGACGCCTCCGGCGCTCTGGTCGCCCATCGCCACGGCCGCGAGGGCGCCGGCATGCTGAGCTCCCTCGCCGGCGCCGAAGGGCTGGTCGAGCTGCCGGAGGATGTGACCGCGGTGGCGCCGGGCGACCCGGTTGCCTATATCCCGTTGAGCGCCCTGATCTGAGAACCGGCATGAAGCTCCTGTATTTCGCCTGGGTCCGCAGCAAGATCGGCACGGCCGCCGAGACGGTGTCGCCGCCGGACTCGGTGCGCGACGTCGCCGGTCTGCTGGACTGGCTGCGCGCCCGCGGCGCCGGTTATGCCGACGCCCTGGCCAACCCGGCGGTGGTGCGGGTCGCGATCAACCAGCGCTTTGCCAAGCCGGGCGACCCGGTGGCGCCGGGCGACGAGATCGGCATCTTCCCGCCCGTGACCGGAGGCTGAAATGGCGGTTCGCGTCCAGGAGGCCGATTTCGACGTCGGCGCCGAGATCGCGGCGCTGTCCGACGGCCGTACCGATGTCGGCGGCGTCGCCAGCTTCGTCGGGCTGGTGCGCGACATCGCCGGCGGCACGTCGGTCACGGCGATGACGCTGGAGCACTATCCCGGCATGACCGAGCGGCAGCTCGAGGAGATCGAGGCCGAGGCGCGCAGCCGCTGGCCGCTGCTGGAGGTGCGCATCGTCCATCGCGTCGGCCGGCTGGAGCCGGGCGACCGGATCATGTTCTGCGGCGCCGCCTCCGCCCATCGCGGCGCGGCGCTGGAGGCCTGCGCCTTCCTGATGGACTGGCTGAAGACCAAGGCCCCCTTCTGGAAGAAGGAGGAGACGCCTGCCGGCGAGCGCTGGGTCGAAGCCCGGGCCGAGGATGACGAGGCCGCATCGCGCTGGCGCTGACGGCAGTCCCTGACTGCAGTCCTGCAGACTCCACGCTTCTCATCATGACTCCGGCGGTGTAGCCCCGAGGATAACGAAGGGGAAACGCGGCAATGGTGCAGGTATCGGCGCAACCGGCGCCCGGCTGGGCGGATCTGCTCGCCGAAGGGCGGCTGCCGCGATTCGCGATGGTCTGCCTCGGCATCTGGCTGAACGCGGCCGATTCCCTGGTCACCGCCACCATCATGCCCAGCGTCGGCGCCGATCTCGGCGGCTACGCCTATTTCAGCTGGGCCACCGCCGGCTTCCTGATGGGCGCCATCCTGGCCGGCGCCAGCGCCGGCCGGCTGTCGGAGCGGTTCGGGCTGCGTTGGGCCTCGGCCATCGGCGGCCTGGCCTTCGCGCTCGGCTGTGTGGCCAGCGCCGCCGCCCCGGACATCGGCGTGTTCCTGGCCGGCCGGCTGCTGCAGGGCATCGGCAGCGGCTGGGTGGCCGGCTTCTCGATGGTCGCGGTCGCGCTCCTCTTCCCCGAGCGCCACCTGGCCCGGATGTTCGCCGTGGCCTCCGGCATTTGGGGCATTGCCACCATTCTCGGCCCGCTGGTCGGCGGGCTGTTCGCCCAGGCCGGCGACTGGCGCGCCGTGTTCTGGCTGTTCACGGCGCAGGCGCTGGTCTTCACCGTGGCCTCACCCTGGCTGCTGAAGGGCACGGTGCGCAGCGCCGGACAGCCGGGCGTGCCCTGGCTGCAGATCGGCGGGCTGGCGCTGGGCGTCGGCGCCATCGCCATGGCGGATGTCATCCCGAGCCCGGCGATCGCCCTGGCGCTGGTCGCGGCCGGCCTCGGCATCCTGGTGCTGGTGCTGCGGATCGATGCCGGCGCCCGGGTGAGGCTGCTGCCGCGGCGGGCGGGCGACCTGCGCACGGTCTGCGGCGCCGCCTATGCCGCCCTCTTCGCCCTGGTGGCGACCTCGATGGCGCTGAACGTCTACGGCCCCGCCATCCTGCAGACGCTGCACGGCCTGTCGCCGCTGTGGGCCGGCTATGTGGTGGCGGTGATGGCGCTGGCCTGGACCCTGGCCGCCTTCGTCGTCGCCGGCGCCACCGGCGCGGGCGAGCTGCGCTGGCTGCTGCGCGGCGCCGTCTGCATCCTGGCCGGTGCCGTGCTGCTGGTGCTGGTGATGCGCGACGCCCCGCTGGCCTGGATCGTGGCCGCCGTCCCTGCTGAGTGGGTGGCGGGCTTCGGCTTCTCCCTCCCCC
>NZ_JANX01000739.1 GCF_000767795.1 Inquilinus limosus MP06
TCGACCTCGTCCATCAGCTTCTCGACCGTCGCCTCGGCCTCGGCCGCCAGGTGCCCGGCGATCAGCGCCAGCATGCCCAGCGCGGTGGCCGGCGCGGTGCCGGCGTCCAGGCTGCGGCGGATCTCGTCGACCACGCGCAGCGGGTGGCGCCGGCCGGTGACCAGGAGGTTCGGCCCGGCGCAGAAGCGCAGCCGGCCGATCTGGTCCGGCTCGAAGGCGAAATCGTGATGCAGCCCGTTGGCGGCGCCGACCAGCCAACCGTCCAGCCGCTGCATCTGCACCCGGTCGGGCCCGTCCAGCAGCCACTGCGCGACAGCCGGGGGCAGGACCTCGTGCCGCGCCAGCCAGTGCCGGCCGCGGATGTCGGTCAGCTTCAGATGCAGCCAGACCCAGCCGTCATCCGTAGCGGGAAGCGGATCGACCCCGGTCTGGCGGCAGGCGCCGGACGCGGGGTCGAAGTGGTAGGCGGCGGCGACCGCATCGCCGAAGCGGAAGCTGACGGTCGGCCGCGCCCTATCCAAGCCCTGGTCCAGGGTCAGAACAGGTGCCGCAGCAGCCAGTAGAGCGCGGCCGCCAGGGCGATCGAGGCCGGGAGGGTCAGCACCCAGGCCATGATCAGGTTGCGGATCGTGCCCCATTGCAGGCCGGAACGGTTCGCCGCCATCGTGCCGGCGACGCCGGAGGACAGCACATGGGTGGTGCTGACCGGCAGGCCGTACACGTCGGCGGCGCCGATCGTCGCCATCGCCACCAGCTCGGCCGAGCCGCCCTGGGCGTAGGTCAGGTGCTCCTTGCCGATCTTCTCGCCGACGGTGACGACGATGCGCTTCCAGCCGACCATGGTGCCCAGGCCCAGCGCGATGGCGACCGCGACCTTGACCCAGTCGGGGATGAATTTGGTCGCCTGGTCCAGATAGCCGCGATAGGCGGTCAGCACCTTGCCGTCATCGGCGCTGAAGGCGGGCGCGTTGGTCTTGCCCATCAGCTTCAGTGCCTCGGAGGCGAGATACATGTCGTTGCGGATGTTGCTGACCTGCTCGTTCGGCACCGCGGCCAGCGAGCTGCGGCCGGCGACGCTGCGGTCGATCTCCAGGGTCAGGGCGACCAGCGCCGGCACCGTCTCCGCCGTCAGGGTCCGGTCGCGGACATAGGCGGTCACCGCCGCCCGCGGGTCGGCGGGGGCCGGCGTGGTGCCGGCATAATGCGCCAGCACGCCGGCCGCCTGCTGCGACGACTGCTCGAAGGCGGTGATCTGCGTCTCCGGCATCGCCCGGTTCAGCGCATAGGCGGTGGGCACGGTGCCGATCAGGATCAGCATGATCAGCCCCATGCCCTTCTGCCCGTCATTCGAGCCATGGGCGAAGCTGACGCCGGTGCAGGTCAGCACCAGCAGGCCGCGGATCCACAGCGGCGGCGGCTTGTTGCCTTCCGGCGCGCGGTACAGCTCGGGCCGCTTGATCAGCGCCTTGGCGGCCAGCAGCAGCAGCGCCGCGGCGACGAAGCCGACCAGCGGCGACAGCAGCAGCGACTGGCCGATGCCCAGCGCCTGCGACCAGTCCACGCCGCTGGTGCCGGTGCCGGGGATGGCCATCAGCTGGTTCATCAGGCCGACGCCGATGATCGAGCCGATCAGCGTGTGCGAGGAGCTGGAGGGAAGGCCGAAATACCAGGTGCCGACATTCCAGATGATCGCGGCGATCAGCAGCGCGAACACCATGGCGAAGCCGGCATTGCTGCCGACCTGCAGGATCAGTTCGACCGGCAGCAGCGAAATGATGCCGAAGGCGACCAGGCCGGTGGAGGTCAGCACGCCCATGAAGTTCCAGAAGCCGGACCACACCACCGCCACCGTCGGCGGCAGCGAGTTGGTGTAGATCACGGTCGCCACCGCATTGGCGGTGTCGTGGAAGCCGTTGACGAACTCGAAGCCCAGCGCGATCAGCAGGGCGATGCCGAGCAGGATGAAGGGCAGCAGGCTCGGCGAGTGGACGTCGCCCAGGTCGTTGACCAGGCTCCAGCCGGCATAGACGACGCCGACGATGAGCAGGGCGATGACGGCCAGCGGCGTCAGCCGGCTGAGCCCTCCTGTCGGCCTGGAGTCGAGCACGGAAGTGGTCATGCGGGGCCTCGCCGGGCTGCCATGGTGCGATGCGGTGACCCTACAAGCCGGATGTTGCAGTTATGTTATGGTTTGCGGACGGTGGCGGGGCACGTGACCCCCGACCGCAAATGGCTCTATTGTTTGGAAGAATTGTTCAAACGCCATTCCCGGTTCGATCGAGGGAGAGTGACATGGGCTTGAACAGGGCAGCCGTTTTCGCCGTGGCGGCGCTGGGTCTCGCCGGCTGTGCCGATCAGGTGCGGCCGATCATCGACCCCGCGACCTCGGTCGCCGGCGGGCGCAACTACGAATACGACGTGGCCCAGTGCCAGCAGCTCGCCAAGCAGGTGGACGCCGGCGGGCGCACGGTCGGCGGGGCGCTGGTCGGCGGCGCGGTCGGTGCAGCCGGC
>NZ_JANX01000740.1 GCF_000767795.1 Inquilinus limosus MP06
GACGGCGGTGGTGGAGGGCTTCGCCCTGCGCATCGCCGCCGGCGACGTGCCTGAGCTGCTGCGCGGCGTGGCGCTGCGCACCCTCGACCTCGGCCTGCTGCAGGCCGGCGCCGGGGTGAAGGGCGAGTTCGAGAACCGGCTGAAATCGGTGATCGAGGAGGTGAATGCCAGCCCGACGCCGATCATCCTGTTCATCGACGAGGCGCACACCCTGATCGGCGCCGGCGGCCAGGCCGGCCAGGGCGACGCGGCCAACCTGCTGAAGCCGGCCCTGGCGCGCGGCGAGCTGCGCACCATCGCCGCCACCACCTGGGCCGAGTACAAGAAGTACTTCGAGAAGGATGCCGCCCTGACCCGCCGCTTCCAGGTGGTGAAGGTGGAGGAGCCGGGCGAGGCCGCCGCCATCGGCATGATGCGCGGCATGGTGCCGATGCTGGAGACGCATCACCGTGTCCGCATCCTGGACGAGGCGGTGCAGGAGAGCGTGCGCCTGTCGCACCGCTACATCCCGGCCCGGCAGCTGCCGGACAAGTCGGTCAGCCTGTTGGACACCGCCTGCGCCCGCGTGGCCATGGCCCAGGCCGCCACGCCGGCGGCGGTGGAGGCGGGCCAGCGCGAGATCGACCGGCTGGATGCCGAGATCGCGATCCTGACGCGCGAGCAGGCGACCGCCGAGACCCGAGGCGAGGAGATCGCGGCGCTGCAGCAGCGGCGGGCCGACACCGAGGCGACACTGGCCACCCTGCGCGACCGCTGGCAGGAGGAATCGGGCCTGGTGGACCGGATCCGCGACCTGCGCGCGAAGATCGAGGCGGCCGAGGGCCTGCCGCCGGCCGCCGGCGTCAAGGAAAAGGAGAAGCCGGCCGCCGACGCGCCGCCGGCCGTGCCCGTCGACCCGGCCGAGATCGCCGCCTGGCGGGCGGAGTATGGCGAGGCCCGCGCCGCCCTGACAGCGCTGCAGGGCGAGGCGCCGCTGATCCCGGTCGAGGTCGACGCCCAGGCCATCGCCGAGGTGGTGGCCAACTGGACCGGCATCCCGGTCGGCCGCATGGTGTCGAACGAGATCCGCGCGGTGCTGAACCTGGAGGACAGCCTGCGCGAGCGGGTGGTGGGCCAGGACCACGCCTTGGGCGCCGTGGCCCAGGCGATCCGCACCTCCCGCGCCAAGCTGACCGACCCGCGCAAGCCGATCGGCGTGTTCATGTTCGTCGGCTCCTCCGGCGTCGGCAAGACCGAGACGGCGCTGGCGCTGGCCGACCTGCTCTACGGCGGCGAGCAGAACCTGACCGTGATCAACATGTCGGAGTTCAAGGAGGAGCATAAGGTCTCGCTGCTGCTCGGCTCCCCGCCCGGCTATGTCGGCTATGGCGAGGGCGGCGTGCTGACCGAGGCGGTGCGGCGCCGGCCCTACTCCGTGGTGCTGCTGGACGAGCTGGAGAAGGCGCATCCCGGCGTCCAGGACGTGTTCTACCAGGTGTTCGACAAGGGCATGCTGCGCGACGGCGAGGGCCGCGATATCGACTTCAAGAACACCGTCGTGATCATGACGTCGAATGCCGGCACCGACCTGATCGCCAAGCTCTACGCCGATCCGGACACCGCGCCCGACGCAGCCGGCCTGGCCGCGGCGCTGCGGCCGGAGCTGCTGAAGACCTTCAAGCCGGCCTTCCTCGGCCGCATCTCGGTCATCCCCTACCTGCCGCTGGGCGACGAGACGCTGCGCAGCATCGCCCGGCTGCAGCTGGAGCGGATCCGCAAGCGGGTCGAGGAGTCCTACGGCGCGCGCTTCGTCTATGACGACGCGCTGGTCCAGGGGCTGTGCGCCCGGGCGACCGAGAGCGAGAGCGGCGCCCGCGCCATCGAGCAGATCCTGTCGCGCACCGTCCTGCCCGAGCTGGCCGCCCTGTTCCTGGCCAGGATGGCGGAGGGCGCGCCGATCGAGGAGGCGGGCGTGTCGTTGGACTCACAGGGCGCCTTCCAATATCGTGTGTCCTAGCATCGTCAGGGGCGGCCCGCCCCGCACCGCCGCGTGGGCCCGCATGCCATGAAGCTCATTCTCGACCTGATCTCCGGCGGCGGGGAATCCCGCAGCTTCGACCATCGCGGCCTGACCATCGGCCGCGGCGACGACTGCGACTGGGTGCTGGACGACCCGTCGCGCTTCCTGTCGAAGAGCCACTGCTTCATCGACTATGTCGACGGCAGCTACGTGCTGTTCGACCTGTCGACCAACGGCACCTTCGTGAACGGCAGCGACGCGCCGCTGGGCCGCGCCAACAGCCGGGTGCTGTCGGACGGCGACCGGATCGCCATGGGCGACTACCAGTTCGCGGTGCGGATGTCGGGCGCCGAGGCGCCGTCGGCCAGCCATTCGATCGATGTCGACGACCCCATGGCCTATCCGTTCGGGATCGAGCCGAAGGGCGCCGCCCCCGCGGCGGGCCGGCTGCCGTCCTGGTCGGAAGAGGCCCGGCCGGAAGACCCTTTCGCCTTCCC
>NZ_JANX01000741.1 GCF_000767795.1 Inquilinus limosus MP06
CTTCGCCGCCACGTCCATGATCAGCTGGCAGGCCTTGGAGACGATGGCCGTGGTGATCTGGTTCATCGCCTGCTGGCTCTGCACCGCGTTCTGGACCGACAGGCCGGACGCGTGGCTGACCACCTGGTACAGCGCGGCGATGGCCTGGGCCGGAGCCTCCGCCACGACCTTGACGTTGGTCTGGGTGACCGCATCGGTGATCTGGGGATTGACGGTGTCAGCCATGGTCCTGCCCTGCCGTTCATGCCGTGGAAGCCTTGGTGCCCTTAGAGACGTCCGGCCTCAGCCGGTGTGAACCATTTTTCCGGGGGGGCCGCCGATGCGCCTCCGCCGCCGCGTCGCGCAGCCGCTCGCGCAGGAACTGGACCCGCTTGCGGGCGAGCGGCTGCGAGATGTTCAAGGATTCGGCGATGTCCTTGTAGGACCGCTCCTCGCAGAAGCGCATGCGGAACAGGATTCGATAGGAGGGGGACAAGCCTTCCACCGCATCGAGCACGGTCTTCAGCGTCTCCTGCAGCGGCAGCACCCGCTCCGGGTCCGGCCCGTCATCCGCCGGCGGGTCGAAATGGTCGGCATAGACATCGACGTGGAAATCGTGGATCTGCCGCTCGTTCCGCCGCCGCCGGCAATGGCTGATGAACTCGTTGTTCAGGGCAAAGAGAAAGAACGCCCGCGGCTCGCGAATGACCGTCTGGTGCCGGCGGACATGGCTGACGGTCTTGATGATGGTCGAGGACAATATTTCCTCGGCGTCGTCGATATTGCCATTGGTCAGACGGATGGCGCGCCGGCGAAGAATGGTGGTGTTGCTGATCCAGCTGTCCCAAATATCCGGCGCAGCCGCGCCCATGCCGTCCGGCGATACGCCGTCACGGTCGGTCATAATCCCTCCTGAAATGTCCGAGGGCCCGAAGGCCTGGAATTCGGAGGGATCGACGCGGGAGCCGGCTGTTTGTGAAAACGGCTCGGAGATTCGCAATATAAATTCCAGAAATTGATTATATTTTAGGAAATTTTTGATCCTGAATATAAGTAGTTTTGCGAATCACACAAAATCTTCAGCGAGATATCGATTCAATTTAAAGAAAGTTCATGCCGAGGATGTGAACGACTGTTCATCTCCCGGCGAAGACAGCGTGGGCTGAACATAGAGGTGGCGTTCCCAAGGGACCATCGGCAGTGGACTGGTCGAGAACTCCATCGGCAGCCGCAACTCCACAACGACCCGGGGCGAGGGCCGGCCCGCCAGATCCAGGACTCGAATGCGGTCGCGGCTGGCGAAAGATCGAGTCCTGCGGTTGGCCGGGTCCGCCTCCAAGGCTCCGCCCCTCGGTTTGCCAAGCAGCAGCTTGACTAATCCGGAAGGGCTCCGTTAATAAACGAAGAAATAACTTGGAATACCCGCCATCGAGCGGGGGCCGCGAATCTGAGGAGACGTTCCATGTCGAAGCCGGAGCCAGGTTGGAGGGCGCTGTTCTCGGGCGCCAATGCCATCCGCTCGCTGGCCCTGGCCGGCGGGACGGCGCTGCACGCCGTCAGCGTCTACATCGCCATCACCATCCTGCCCTCGGTGGTCAAGGATATCGGCGGGCTGGACTATTATGCCTGGAACACGACGCTGTTCGTGGCGGCCTCGATCCTCGGCGCGGCGCTGTCGCCGCGGCTGCTGTCGGCGCTGGGGCCGCGCGGCGCCTATGTCGCCGCGGCTCTGACCTTCGCCGTCGGCGCCATGGCCTGCGGCCTGGCCCCGACCATGCCGGTGCTGCTGCTGGGCCGCCTGGTGCAGGGGCTGGGCGGCGGCTTCATGCTGGCTCTGTCCTACGCCATGATCCGGCTGATCCTGCCCGAGTCGCTGTGGTCCCGCGGCATGGGGCTCGTCTCGGCCATGTGGGGCGTGGCGACTCTGCTGGGCCCGGCGATCGGCGGCATCTTCGCCGAGCTGGGGGTGTGGCGCGCCGCCTTCTGGTGCGCGGCGCCGCTGGCGGTGCTGTTCTCGCTGCTGGCCGCCTCGGTGCTGCCGAAGCGCGGCGAGGCCGACGACCGCGCCGCGCTGCCCCTGCTCCAGCTCGTCCTGCTCACCGCCGCCGTCCTGGTCGTTTCCGCCGGCAGCGTCTCGGCCGACATCCGCATCGGCATCGCCGGCCTGGCCGTCGCCCTGGTGCTGATGGCGGCGCTGATCGGGGTGGAGCGCCGGGCCCGCACCCGGCTGCTGCCGCGCGACATCTTCCGGCTGTCGACGCCGCTCAGCCGCCTGTTCGTGGTGATGTCCCTGCTGACGGTGACGGTGACCGGCACCGAGATCTTCATCCCGCTGTTCCTGCAGGTGCTGCACCAGCAGACGCCGCTGGTCTCCGGCTATCTCGCGGCGCTGATGTCGGCCGGCTGGTCGGCGGGGTCGATCACCAGCTCCGGCGCCGGCGGGGGCGCGGCCGGCCGCGCCATCCTGGCCAGCCCGGTGCTGGCCCTGGCCGGCATGGCGTGCCTGGCCGCGCT
>NZ_JANX01000742.1 GCF_000767795.1 Inquilinus limosus MP06
CCCGCCGATGGCGACCTGGTCCTGCCGATGCCGTGCGGCGGGGCGATGGCCTTCCGCCGGGTCGAGGTGGAAAGCGGCGGCTGGCTGAACGACATGCAGGTCATGCTCGGCGGCTCCGACCCCGATCTCGGAGTCGTCGACGACCGCCGGTCCGCCAACATCGCCGGCGCCTTCACCCCCACCGGCGACCAGACCCGCCGCTACTACTATGTCGGCAAATACGAGGTGACGCGGTCGCAGTACCAGGCGCTGGCCGGCGACTGCAAGGCGCCTTCGATGCAGGGCCGGGAGCCGATCGTCGACATCTCCTGGTTCGACGGCCTGACCTTCGCCGAACGCTACACCGAATGGCTGATGGCCAATGCCCGCGACAAGCTGCCGAAGGAGGGTGAGCTGTCCGGCTATCTCCGCCTGCCGACCGAGGCGGAGTGGGAGTTCGCGGCGCGCGGGGGCATGGCGGTCTCCGCGCTCGACTTTGCCGGCGACCGGCCGCCGATGCCGGAGGGCGGCCCGACCGCCTATATCTGGTTCCAGGGCAGCCAGTCGGCCGGCGGGCGGATCCACCCGATGGGGCTGCTGAAGCCGAACCCGCTCGGCCTCTACGACATGCTGGGCAACGCCTCGGAGATGATGTTCGAGCCGTTCCGCCTGAACCGGCGCGGCCGGCTGCACGGCCAGGCCGGCGGCTTCATCATCCGCGGCGGCGACTTCCTGACGCCGATCGACCAGATCCGCAGTGCCACCCGGACCGAGCTGCCCTATTTCTCCGAGCGCAGCGGCGGAGCGACCGCGCTGCGCCAGGTCGGCATGCGGCTGGTGATCGCCGCCCCGGCGATCGTGTCGGCCGAGCGCCTGGCCGCGCTGCAGAAGGAGTATGAGGCCCTGCCCGCCCCCGACCCCGGCCAGGCGACCGCGCGGCAGGAGGCCAATGCCATCCGGGATCTCGACACCACCGCCCAGACGACGCTGGATGCGGCCCTGCGGTCGCGGCTGCAGCGGATCTCGCGCGACCTGCGCGACGCCATCACCGAGCGCAACGACGCGCGCGACCGCGCCATCCGCCTGCTGATCAGCCAGGGCGCCTTCTTCGGCAACAAGCTGCGGACCGACCAGCTGCGGCTGGACAGCGTCGGCAAGGCGATCGACGAGGTGGCCCGGCCGGCGCTGGAGGAGATGCATCGCCGGCTCGACAGCGACCCCAACGGCGCAGACACGCTGGCCAAGGCGGAACAGCAGGTCGCGGCGATGGAATCGCAGCGCACGTCGCTGCAGGCCGAGGCCAAGCAGTCGCTGGACAGCTATGCCGATGCGGTGTTCACGGTGGCGGGTGACTACTCTCCGGAAATCATCCGGCAGCAGTTCGATCTGCTGAAGACCGAGCTCGATGCCCGAAAAGCGTCCGATCTGATCCCTTATGCTGCCTTATTTGTGAAGCACATGGAATCCTATCGCCAACAGGGCAAGGCCGATACCGAGGCCTGGATGCGAGACCTCACCCGCTAGCGTCCGTGGGCGCAACTGCCAGAAGGACCGACGGCACATGACGACACCGAGGCTTCTCCCGCTCGCGGCGATGCTCATTCTCGCGGCCTGCGCCGGCACCGGCGACCCGCATGACGGCGGCTTCATCACCGGCGTCAGCAATCTCGTCTCCGGCGGCTATCAGGATCGGATCGACCAGCGCGAGGCGCAGGTCTCCTCGCTGAACGCCGAGCAGGCTCAGTTGCAGGCCCGGGCCAACGCCATCCGCCAGGAGCAGGCCCAGGTGGATCGCGACCTGGCGGCCGCCCGTAGCCGCCTGTCGCAGCTGGACCGCCGCATCGCCGCGCTGCGCGGCCGGGCCTCGGCCGCCGATGCGGCACGGCTGTCCGATGCCGAGAAGCGGCTGGCGAAGGCCCGGCTGACGGCGGACGAGGCCTCCAATCCGGGCGCCCCGCCGCCGCCCGCGCCGCCGATGTCGCGGACCTGCAGCAGGTGCTGGACTCGGTCGGCGGCCTGGTCGACGACATCGCCGGAAGGCCCGCCGGCCTAGGTCGGCGCCTGCCGCTGGGGGGGCAGGCCGGGTTTCCTGGCGCCGGCGTGGTTGACGAAACGAACCGGTGCGGTTGACGAAACGAAAACACCTGATAGTAGGATAAAAATCGTTACATCCTGCTCCATTGCGACATTTCAGCCGGAGGGAACTGTTGTGAAGAAACCGATCGTCGTATTGCTGGCGTGCACGATGCTCGCCGCCTGCGGCTCGATGGGCGGCACCACCGACCCGTCGAAGCTTGCCGCCGGCGCGACCGCGGACAACACCGCCCGCACGCCGGAGCAGCAGAAGCTGCGCGAGCAGGCTGACAGCTCGACCAAGACCATCGTCGAGGGCGTCGCGGTGGGGGCCGCCGCCGGTCTGGCCGGCGCCGCCATCGCCGATCTCGCCGGCGCCGACGTGGATGCCGGCACCTATGCCATCGCGGCCGCCGGCGGCGCCGCGCTGGGCGGCCTGGC
>NZ_JANX01000743.1 GCF_000767795.1 Inquilinus limosus MP06
TCCCCTACCCCCCTCCCGCGAGGGGACGGGGGGACTCGTCGGAAAACACGCGTCGGTTCAGGTGATCGAATTCTGAAAAGCCCCGCTTGCGGGAGAGGCAACGCGAGAAGACGCCCGACATCCAGTCAGGCTCCGGCGTGACCGGACCTCAATTCAGTCCATCTCAGCCGAAGCGCCGCACCGCGGTGATGCCCTTGCCTTCGGCGGCCAGGGACCGGGCCGCGACCTCTCGCACCGGGTCGAGCGAAACGCAGGCGGCCCGGACATTGGCGTGGATCAGGGTCTCGCCATCCATCATCAGCCCGACATGGCCGGGGAAATAGACCAGGTCGCCGCGCCGCAGCCCGGCGCTCTCGTCGGTCCCGACCAGCGTCGCCGCGGTCTGCGCCTGGCGGTAGGTGTCGCGCTCGATCGCGTGGCCGGCCGCCGCGCAGGCCAGCTGGGCCAGGCCGGAGCAGTCGATGCCGAGGCTGGAGCGGCCGCCCCAGAGATAGGGCACGCCGAGGAAGCGCTGCGCCGTCGCCACCGCGTCGGGCTCGACCGCGTCGAGCGGGCCCAGCGCCACCTCCGGCACCCAGCCGCCGGGCTCGCCGGCCTTGCGGATCCGGGCATAGCCCTTCTCCGTCTCCACCACCTCCACCGGGCTGCGGAAGCTCAGGGCGCGGACCGGCGGGCGCTTGAAGTCGGGCACCGGGTATAGGAAGGCGCGGAAGGCCCGGATCCGGTGGGTCGGCATGGCGATCCGGTCGGACAGCGCCGCCGCCTCGACATAACCGACATAGCCGTCCGTCGTAAGCTGGCCCCAGGCCCAGCCGTCCTTCACCTCATAGACGGTGATGGTCTCGCCATGCAGCATCTCGGTCGCCTGGCCGCGCGACGCGTCTGGCGCCGAGCGCATCGGCACGATGCCGCGGATCGCCTGGTGCAGCGTGCCGGCGGCATACCGCTCCGCCGCATGGACGCCGCGCAGGCTCTCCGCGGCCAGGTCCGGCCGCCAGGGCACCAGGTTGCGGTCGATGTCGGTCACGCCGCGGCCCCGATCATGCTGGCGGCCTGGCGCACCAGGTCGGCGAAGCCGTCGAGATAGGCCTGCCCTTCCTCCGTCCGCTCGATCAGCACGTTGCGCCGGTCCGCCGGGTCGACGGTGCGGCGGGTCAGGCCGAGCTCGCCCAGCCGGTCCAGCGCCCGGGTCACCGCCGGCTTGGAGATCTGCAGGGTCGAGGACAGCCCCCGCACCGTGTGCGGCGCCGGGGTCAGGTAGATGGTCAGCAGGAGGGCGATCTGCCGCGACGACAGGTCCGGCGCCTCGCGCCGGACCGCCGCGGTCAGGGCATGGCGCCACAGCTCCAGCGCCTGGATCGAGGTCAGGGCGACGGTCATGTCGCACGCATCCCCGGCGTCGACGATACGATCGATCGGATCAGCGCCGGCCTCCAAACCGCTCCTCCAGCAGGGCGTAGACCGCCCGCATCGTCATCGCCTCGCCGCCCTTCGGCCGGCCCGGACGGTCGGCGCCGTTCCAGGCATAGAGGTCGATATGCACCCAGGGCACGCCCGGGGCGACGAAGCGCTCGAGGAACAGGGCCGCGGTGATGGCCCCGCCGAAGCGCGTGTCGGGGGCGTTGTTGACGTCGGCGATGCCGGATTTCAGCAGCCGGTTGTAGGGCTGCCACAGCGGCAGGCGCCACAGCGGGTCGTCGACCCGGCGCGACGCCGCGGCCAGCGCGTCGGCGGTGGCGTCGTCGTTGCAGAACATCGCCGGCACGTCGGTGCCCAGCGCGACGCGGGCGGCGCCGGTCAGGGTGGCGAAGTCGACGATGATCTCCGGCTTCTCGGACGACGCCTCTTCCAACGCATCGCACAGCACCAGCCGCCCCTCGGCGTCGGTGTTGCCGATCTCGACCGTCAGCCCCTTGCGGCTGCGATAGACATCCATCGGCCGGAAGGCGTCGCCGGACACCGCGTTCTCGACCGCCGGCACCAGCACGCGCAGCCGCACCGGCAGCCGCGCCATCATCACCATGCGGGCAACGCCGAGGGCATGGGCGGCGCCGCCCATGTCCTTCTTCATCAGCAGCATGTTGCCGGCGTCCTTGAGGTCGAGGCCGCCCGAATCGAAGACGACGCCCTTGCCGACCAGCGTCACCTTCGGCGCCGACGGGTCGCCCCATTCGATGTCGATCAGCCGCGGCGCCCGGCTGGAGGCGCGGCCGACGGCGTGGATCATCGGGTAGTTGCGGGTCAGCAGCTCGTCGCCGGTGACGACGCTGAAGCGGGCGCCGAACTCCTTGGCCAGCGCCTCGGCCGCCGCGGCCAGCTCGGCCGGGCCGAGGTCGTTGGCCGGGGTGTTGACCAGGTCGCGCACCAGCATCGTGGCACTGGCCGCGCGCTCGACCCCGGCACGGTCGGCGCCCTGCGGCCAGACCAGCCTGGCCGAAACCCGCTCCGGCCCCTTGTAGCGGCCGTAGTGGTAGCCGCCGAGCG
>NZ_JANX01000744.1 GCF_000767795.1 Inquilinus limosus MP06
GGCGGTGCCGCGCCGCGCCGGACGAGCCGGCGCGGTGGAGGCTGCGCCTGCTGCGCGTCGGCGACCGGCTGGAGCTGCAGCGCCCGGTGTCGTGATCGGGCGCCTCTCTCCCATCGACGCGAAACACCATCCCGTCATGGCGAGGAGGCGAAGCCGACGTGGCCATCCAGCGCCGGGTGCGAGCCGCCCTGGATGGCCACGCCCCTGCGGGGCTCGCCATGACGGGTAGGGATTCGAGTCGTCGATATCAGCCTCAGGCCGTCTCGCGGATCTCGATCACGCCGACCTGCATGCGGCCGGCCGAGGGCAGGCGCAGCCCCGCCATGCCGTAGGCCAGCGCGCCGTCGCGGGCCTCGAGCAGCACCTGGCCGTCGACCGACAGGGCCAGCCGGTCACCCATGACCTCCAGCGCCAGGCTGTAGGTGCGGCCGAGCCCGCGCCGGAACGGGGCGCGGGCCAGCACCGTCTCGCCGAAGTCGCGGCGGATGATCGCCACCTCGTCGGCCGAGACGAAGCCGGCCGCGTAGCAGCGCTCATTGCCCTGGCCGCGGGCGCAGACCAGGTGGCCGTCGCCGGCCAGCGGCGTGACCTCGGCCGTCACCGTCTGGTCGCGGGCGTAGAGATGGCCGGTCCACAGGTCGGCGTCGGTGGCGGTCAGGGCATGGACGCGGCCGTCCTCGATCTTCCAGACGCCGCGGTTCCAGGTGCAGCGGGTGATGCCGCCCCATTCATTGGCCTCGATCCCGGGATCGAGCCGGGCCGAGCCGGGGCCGGAGACGGTGAACTCATCGATGAAGATCCGGCCCAGGAACTTCAGCCGGCCGAAATACTCGACCTTGATGCCGATCTCGTCGACTGCCTCATCGCCCGTCTCCGGTACGGTGAAACGCAGGTCGTGCCATTCGCCGGCCGGCGGCTGGGTCCAGGCGCCGATCTCGTCGATCCGGCCGCTCATCGCCCGGCGGACATAGGGCACGATGCGGAGATGGCCGTCGCCCTCCCACGGGTCGAGCCAGAGACGCAGCGTTGCCTCCTGCCCGGTCGCCACCACCGGCGAGAACATCGGCCGATAGCGCTCGTCGTCGAAATCGCTGCGGCGGTAGAAGGGCTTCCAGAAGATCCGGCCGCCATCGCCGCGCTCCAGCCGGTCCAGCAGGGCGCAGAGCGATCCGCGGCCGGTGGCCTTGCGCTCGTCCGACCAGGACAGGGCGATGCGGTTGTCGGCCTCGGTGCGGAAGCCGTGGGTCGAACCGGCCAAGTCGAAGTCGAAACGGATGCCGCGCCGCTCCATGTCCGCCACCCACTCCGCCGGCGGCTCCTCTCCGGCCAGGCGGTGGGCCAGCACCGCCAGCTCGCGGCAAAAGCTGGGGATGTCGACGATGTTGAGCGACCCGGTGATGCCGGAGGCGACGATGCCGTCGTTGATCGGCTTGCGGTAATGCGCGGCGACCCCGGCGATGCCGGCCAGCGTGCCGACGATCGCCCCGGCATTGCCGGCGTTGCAGTCGGTGTCCCAGCCGCCCATGGCCGCGATCTCGACCGTGCGCGACAGGTCGCCCTGGCCGTACAGCAGGGACAGGATCAAGAGGCCGGCATTCGGGATGATGTGGCAGACGCCGGGATAGCGGTCGTAGCCGAACTCGCTCTCCAGCATCCGCCGGCAGGCGCGCCAGTCCTTCGGCTGCACCCGGTGCATGGCCTGCACCGCATGGGCGACCCGGGCGTACTCGCTGCCGGCCGGGATGGTGGCGAGGCCGGCCGCCACCACCTCCTCGATGGTCTCCGCCGCGAAGGCCTTGGCGATGCAGGCGGCGACGAAGCGGGCGCCGTAGAGGCCGTTGCCGTCATGCGAGACGCTGGCGGCGCGGGCGGCCAGGTCGGCGGCACGGGCGGGGTCGCCCGGGCACACCCAGCCCCAGGAATCGACGAAGATCTGGCCGCCGATCTGCTCGGCGATCACCGCGCCGTTGCGGGCGATCGAGCCGGACTCCGGCGCCGGGATGCCGGACTGCAGGTTGGCGAAGGCGGTGTGCTCGGTCGAGATGCCGTAGCCGCCCCACCAGAACATGCCGTGCAGCTCGGCGGCGTAGTTCAGCCAGGTGCGGCCGACATCCTGCGGCGACGGGTCCAGCCCGAAATCGCGCAGCGCCCGGATGAAATAGACCGGCCCGTTGGTGTCGTCGTCGGCGGCGAAGTTCTTGAAGTCGCGCAGATAGCCGGTGATCTCGCCATAGGTCTTGTCGATCCGGTCCCAGGTCCAGATCGTCGGCTCGACCGGGGCGCCGAGGCGCACGCCGATGGCCTTGCCGAGGAAGCCGGCATAGATGCGGTCGAGTGTGTCGTTGGGCAGGGGCATTCCGGGCAGGACTTTCGTGAAGGTCGTGATCAGCAGCACGCTATGGCGTGGCCTTTCCCGCTTGCGGGAGAGGTCGGAACCGCGCAGCGGTTCCGGGTGAGGGTGTTTTCCAACCGCCGGTGCCG
>NZ_JANX01000745.1 GCF_000767795.1 Inquilinus limosus MP06
GACACCGATCCGGAGCCGCGGCGGGCGGTCGACCTCGTGGCGCTGCTGACCACGCTGGTCGACGCGGCCGCCGATGCCGGGCAGGACGCCCGCTATGACGGGCCTGATCGCGCCGTGCTGCACGCCCGGCCGCTGGCGCTGAAGCGGGCCTTCGCCAACCTGATCGACAATGCGGTGGCCTATGGCGGCTCGGCCCGCGTGGCGCTGCGGGACGGCCCGGCCGGCGTCACGGTCGCCATCGCCGATGACGGGCCGGGCATCCCGGAGGCCGAGCTGGACCGCGTGCTGCAGCCGTTCCAGCGCATCGAAGGCTCGCGCAGCCGCGCCACCGGCGGCGTCGGGCTCGGCTTGGCCATCGCCCTGCAGGCGGTGGAGCGGGAGGGCGGCCGGCTGTCTCTGGTCAACCGGCCGGCCGGCGGCCTTACGGCGGAGGTATCGCTGCCGAGGCACTGACACACTTTGTCACGAGCCGTTCGCACATGCGAAAAATAGGATTCCCATCCTCCTCTTGCGCGACCCCTCGATCATGCAACGGAGGCCAAGGATGGACGACCTCTTCCACGGGATGGCGCGGTTCCGCGCCGAGATCTTCCCGCAGCAGCAGCCGCTCTACCAGAAGCTCGCGACCGACGGCCAGCAGCCCCAGGCGCTGGTGATCTCCTGCGCCGATTCCCGGGTGGTGCCGGAGCTGATCACGCAGAGCGGCCCGGGCCAGATCTTCTGCTGCCGCAACGCCGGCAACATCGTGCCGCCCTTCTCCCAGGCCAATGGCGGCGTGTCCTCGGCGATCGAATATGCGGTGGTGGCGCTCGGCGTCCGCGACATCGTGGTCTGCGGCCATTCCGACTGCGGCGCGATGAAGGCGCTGCTGCACCCGGAGGTGCTGCAGGACATGCCGAACGTCGCCGCCTGGCTGCGCCACAGCCATGCCGCCCACCGGGTGGTGTGCGAGGCCTATCCGCCGGACCGCGGCGAGCGCGAGACGCTGCGCGCGCTGGCGCTGGAGAATGTGGTGGCGCAGCTGAACCATCTGCGCACCCACCCCTCGGTCGCGGCCAAGGTCGCCCGCGGCCAGCTGCGCCTGCATGGCTGGTTCTTCGAGCTCGAATCCGGCGAGATCCAGGCCTATGACGGCGCCGCCGGCCGCTTCGGCCGGATCGACGGTGCCGGCAGCCTGCCGGTGGCGCTGCCGCCGATGCCGCGGCTGGCGGCGGAGTAGGCGGCATGGCGCGCTTCCTCCCCGCTTCGCTGGCCCGCGACCTGCCGGCCTCGATCGTCGTCGTCCTGGTCGCCCTGCCGCTGTGCATGGGCATCGCCGTCGCCTCCGGCGTGCCGGCCGAGAAGGGGCTGGTGACCGGCATCATCGGCGGCATCGTCGTCGGGCTGCTGGCCGGGTCGCCGCTGCAGGTCAGCGGCCCGGCAGCCGGCCTCGCCGTGATCGTGTTCCAGCTGGTGCAGGATTTCGGCCTCGCCATGCTCGGCCCGATCCTGGTGCTGGCCGGGCTGCTGCAGCTCGGCGCCGGCGTGCTGCGGCTGGGCAAGTGGTTCCGCGCCATCTCGCCCGCCGTGGTGCACGGCATGCTGGCCGGCATCGGCGTGCTGATCGTGGCGGCGCAGCTGCAGGTGCTGTTCGGCCGCGCGCCGCTGCCGGACGGGCTGCAGAACCTGGCGGCGATCCCGGCTGCGGTCCTCGGCCTGCTGCCGCTGCAATGGTCCTCCGGCACCGCCGCGGTGCTGGCCGGCGGCGCCACCATCCTGGCGATGCTGCTGTGGGAGAAGCTGCGGCCGCGCTCGCTGCGCCTGATCCCCGGCGCCCTGGTCGGCGTCGTCGCCGGCACGG
The DNA here is from genome assembly GCF_000767795.1 of Inquilinus limosus MP06. GTDB lineage: Bacteria > Pseudomonadota > Alphaproteobacteria > DSM-16000 > Inquilinaceae > Inquilinus > Inquilinus limosus_E. Next base: position 1,841 of record NZ_JANX01000745.1, read on the forward strand.
CCCTGGCCGCAGCCCTGGCGCTGCCGGTGCAGCGCGTCGATGTGCCCGACGCGATCCTGTCCGCCGTCTCGGTCCCGACCCTGGCCGACCTGTCGCGGCTGGGGGAGGGCGGCATCCTGGCCGCGGCGCTGGTGATCGCCGTGATCGCCAGTGCCGAGACGCTGCTGTCGGCCGCGGCGGTCGACCGGATGCATGACGGCGTCCGCACGAACTACGACCGCGAGCTGTCGGCCCAGGGTGTCGGCAACCTGCTGTGCGGCCTGGCCGGCGCGCTGCCGATGACCGGGGTGATCGTGCGCAGCTCGGCCAATGTCCAGGCCGGCGCCGCCACCCGGCTGTCGACGATCCTGCACGGGGCCTGGCTCCTCGCCGCCGTCGCCCTGCTGCCCTGGCTGCTGCGCGAGGTGCCGATGGCGGCGCTGGCCGGCGTGCTGGTGGTGACCGGGTGGCGGCTGGTCAGCCTGAAGCATGTGCGCGAGCTGCTGCACCGGCACGGCGTGCTGCCGGCGGCGATCTGGGCGGCGACGGTGGTCATGGTGGTGGCGACCGACCTGCTGACCGGCGTGCTGGTCGGGCTGGCGCTGTCGTTCCTGGAGGTGCTGCCGCATCTGCGCCGCATGCCGCTGCGCATCCGGC
>NZ_JANX01000746.1 GCF_000767795.1 Inquilinus limosus MP06
CATCCTCGGCCGCCGCGATGTCGCGCGACCGGGCGGCCAGGAACGTCACCAGCCGGCCGTAGGAGTCACGCGCCGCCCGTTCGACCGCGCGGCGCGTGTCCGTGCTCACTGCTGCGGCTTCGGCGGCGCCACCGGCCGCACCTCGACCCCGCCGCCCGGGCCGCCCGGATAGCGCGAAGCCCAGTCGAGCGCCGCGTCCAGGTTCGGCACCTCGATGATGAAGAAGCCGGCCAGCTGCTCCTTGGTGTCGGCGAAGGGGCCGTCCTGCACCTGCCGCCCGCCGCCGCTGATGCGGATCGAGGTGGCGGTGGCGGGCGGCTCCAGCCCGGCGCCGGCGACTACGATCCCGGCCTCCTTCAGCGCCGTCATATAGGGCATGAAGGCGGCCCAGAAGGCGGCGTGCTTCTCCGGGTCGCGCCGGTTGGCGAACTCCTCGGGGGTCTGCTGGAACAGCAGGGCGTACTGCATGGTCGTCTCCATCGCATGGGGTCGAGCGCATCTCGCTCACCCCAATGACGGGCCGGCAGAAGGCCGTTCGACATCGTCCGCGAAAAAATCCGCGCCGGCTACACCCGCCGGCGGCGCGACTTGGCGAAGGTGTCGAAGGCCACGGCCAGCACGATGATCACGCCGATGATGATCTGCTGGATGTAGGAGGAGACGTTGAGCAGCACGAGGCCATTCAGCAGCACGCCGATCAGCACGGTGCCGATCACCGTGCCGAAGATGGTGCCGATGCCGCCGAACAGACTGGTGCCGCCGATCACCACCGAGGCGATCACCGTCAGCTCATAGCCCTGCCCCGCCACCGCCTCGGCCGAGTTCAGCCGGGCCGACAGCACGAAGGCGCCGAGCCCGACGAAGAAACCCATGATGACGTAGACGCTGAGCAGCACCCGCCGCACCTTCAGCCCGGACAGGCGCGCCGCCTCCGGATTGCCGCCGACGGCATAGACCTGGCGGCCGAAGCGGCTGTAGCGCAGCACCAGATGGGCCAGCACGGCGAAGCCGAGGAACACCAGCACCGGCACCGGGACCTCCAGGATCTTGCCCTGGCCCCAGTAGCGGAAATCCGCGTCGAAGCCGCTGATCGGCCCGCCGCCGGACAGCAGCAGCGCGGCGCCGCGGAAGGCCGACATGCCGCCCAGCGTGACCACGAAGGGCGGCACCTTCAGCCGGGTGATGCCGAAGCCCTGGATCGCCCCCGCGGCCATGCCGAGCAGGATCGAGACCAGGGCGGCGGCGCCCCAGCCCCAGCCCTGCGCCTCCTCGCTGCCGAGCGCGAAATTGCCGGTGGCGCTGCCCTTGGCCACGATCGCGGCGGCGAGGCCGCAGAAGGCCAGGACGGCGCCGATCGACAGGTCGATGCCGGCGGTCAGGATGACGAAGGTCATGCCGATCGCCAGCAGCCCGTAGATCGAGACCTGGCGCAGCACGTTCAGCAGGTTGATGGTGGAGATGAAGCGCGGCTCGGCGATGGCGAAGCCGGCCATCAGCACCACCAGGAAGATCAGCGGCGCGAACCGCGCCAGAAGCCCGAACAGGTCGAAGCCGCCCCGGTCCGGAAGCGTGTCCTGCGCCATTCTCGTCCTTCCCTTTCGCACCCGCCCGATAATGCTACTGGCGTGGCCGCCTGGTGGCGTTTTCTGCGCTTCCGGTGCTCACGGACTCAAACGTCCGTTGCGCGCCGGTTCTCGAAATCGCCACCAGTCGACTCACGCCAGCGCATTCTCATGCGGGTGCTATGCCGCCCGGCGGCGCGTCATCAGCCGCATCAGCGTTTCCTCGTCGGCCTCGGCGCGGCCGACCTCGCCGGTGATCCGGCCCTCGCACATGGTGACGATGCGGTCGCTGATCGCCAGCACCTCCGGCAGCTCGGAGGAGATGGCGATGACCGCGATGCCCTCCCGCGCCAGCCGGCCCAGCAGCTGGTGCACCTCGGCCTTGGCGGCGACGTCGATGCCGCGCGTCGGCTCGTCGACGATCAGCACCTTCGGCCGCAGCGCCAGCCAGCGGGCCAGCACCACCTTCTGCTGGTTGCCGCCGGACAGGTTGGCGATCTGCTGCTCCGGCCCCGCCATGCGGATGCCGAGCGCGCGGCGATACTCCTCGACCAGCCCGCGCTCCTTGCTGTCCGGGACATAGCCGAACAGCCCCGCCAGCTTGCCCAGCGCGGCAATGGCCAGGTTGCTGCGGATCGCCAGGGACAGGAACAGCGCCTGCTGCTTGCGATCCTCCGGCACCAGGCCGATACCGTGGCGGATCGCGTCGGCCGGGCTGCGGATCTCGACCGGCCTGTCCTCGACCAGGACGCGGCCGCCGGTGCGGGCATCGGCGCCGAAGATCGCGCGGGCCAGCTCGGTCCGCCCCGCGCCGACCAGCCCGGCGATGCCGAGGATCTCGCCACGCCGCACCGACAGCGACACGTCGTGCAGCACCGTGGCATGCGGATTCAGCGCGCTGCGCTCGGTGGC